>NZ_JHAL01000002.1:1500000-1716957 GCF_000738005.1 Bifidobacterium crudilactis
CAACTCGAACAAAACAGGCACACTTCCGGCGTTGTACGCCTATGGCGCATACGCGCAGGGTCCCTCGTCCCTCGGACCGGTAGCGGCCTCAGGGCCCAAGGGCAATGATGCAAAGCTTCCTGCAGCGGCAAACGCCGATGACGCATCGGACGGTTACGCGGGGCAGATATCGGCAAGCGCGCTGACTTCATCGGTAACAACCGAACGGTATACGGCCACAGTGGGAAGTCTGACCCTCTACCCCGGTTCATCGCTTGAGACGACGCTGAAAGACATAGCCGTTTCGGTGGGTAGCGACGGCGCCGTCACGATGACGACGGCAGGAGGCACTGTTGCGGGAACGAGCATTCCGGCAGGAGAGGTGGCGGCGAATACGCGTATCTCGATTCCGGGACGGAGCACGACCATCACCCTGAACGCGCAGGACGTCGACAACGGCAAGCTCAAGACCGTCAGCGGAGTGTACGTCAACGACGCCAAGGGCCTTGCATCCGAGGTGAGGGCTGCCGTCATATCCGCGAGCGCGCCGGCCGAATCCCCTGCATCTCCGAAGGAGCAACCTGAATCGTCGCCGGAGTCACACGCAGGGCACGCACTCGGTTCAGGCGCCATCTCCGCGACATCACAGAACGCTTCCGATTCCGCGTCCGCTCAACCGCGTCATCTGGCTTCAACCGGATCGCAGATCCTGTGGCTTTCCGTATCTGCCGCGATGTTGCTGGTCTCGGCCATCTGTGTCTCGCTGGTGCATTCACGCATGCGTCAGCGGTGATTCACCACCGTATCGGGGCATCGTGTCAACACCGCGACGCCCCGATGCCGTTTCGAAATCAGCCGCAGGATACGCCCCGCCGCGCAGGAACGCAGTGTGCACCGAAGCCTCTAAGCGAAGTAGAAGTTATGGAAGTCGTATTGGTAGACCCTGTAGATGATGTTCTTGCGCAGCGTCATCTTCCACTGACTGATGAGCGTTCCGTCACCGTCGTACACGCCGAAGACCCCCGGCACTCCGGAATCCATGAGGATGGTGCCGTTCGACAGCTCCTGGGCGCTGCTGACGATTGGAGAATAGGGCACGTTGAATGAGGACACCAGTTTGTAGCTCTTGGTGTTTTCGTCGACCAGATAACGTTGATACCGCGAATTACCGCTGCTGGCGTAGGTGGTGTTGACGCCATCGGTATTGGCCGCCCAATCGTAGTCGGGTCTGGTGTTGCTCACACCGTAGTTGTTGTCGAACATATACAGGTAGTACTGGCCGGAAGGCAGGCTCGAATCCGCCTCGTAGGTCACCGTGTGCTGTCCGCCGGCATTCGGGAAGCTTCCGTCCTGAGTGAGCAGATACTTGGCGAAGTCGGTGTCTTTCCAGAAATTCTTCTCACCGATCATGTAATCGATGGAGGGATTCGATTCGATGTCGTTCAACTTGATGATCGTCGAGGTTTCACGAGAGCTGAGGATGGCGCTGCCATCGTCGAGAATCTGTATCGTGTTCAGGTGCAGCCAGTCCTTCTTGACGTCGGAGGTGTCGGGGTCGAAACTGCTGCTGGTACTGTCCGTGGTCTTCGACGACGAGCCCATTGACGCGACTTCTGTCGTCTGCTCGTACGAGGCATACAGCTTGCTCATGTCGACCAGCGTGCTGACCTTCCCGGAATCGGCGTCGATGCCGATGATCGCATCCTGTATGGTGTCCTTTCTGACATCGGTCGCCAGCACGATCAGATTGCCATCCGCATCCATGCCGTAGTCGTGGTGAAGGATGTAGTTGCTTCCCGTGTTGTACCACTTCACGATTCTGCCCAGGCTGTTCATCCCGACGATATCGCGGGTGGAGACGCTGAAATACATGATGCTGTCGCGGAATAGCAAACGGTGGCTTCTGTAGAACAGAATCGGTATCTCGCCACGTATCACGCCGTGTACGTCGTAGTAGTACATGAAGTCCTGATCGTCGCTGTCATTGCCGAGTATCGCATACAGTCCGTTGCCCAGATTCTGGGAGGTGTTGTTTTTGGTGCTGGTCAGCTGCACCTCCACATCGCTCAGCAGCTTCGCGCCCTTGTGCTCTATGCTTCGTGTGGTTTGCTTGCCGTTTTTCGCGGTCATGGTGAAGGTGATGGTATTGGTCACTCCAGGAATCAGACCGAGCGCCTGGAACTCATGAGTGGTCGTGTACTCGTCGCCCTTGTCGGGGGTGGCGGTGAAATCCGCGTAATCGGTCCCTTGCGCCGAAACCGTGTATGACAGTTTCACCGCATCGGTGGTGGTGAAATACACATACAGTCCGGTCGTGTTGGTGCCGTAGGGATTGTTCTTGACGAAGATGCTGTCCTCGTCATGCGAGCTGTTGTCTCGTTCCTTCTGCAGATTCTCCGCGGCCTGCGTCTGGTAGCTTTTGGTGTAGACCTGCTCTATCTGCGCAGTCAGTCTGTTCTGCCTTGCCGACTCTATCGCCGCCGCAAAACGGTCCTGGGATGCGATGACCACACCGGTGACGATGAGCAGCGTCAGCACCGCCAAGGACAATCTTCCGGCCCTTCCACGAAGAATTCTGAACCAAGGCGAGGCTTCGGCAGCCTCGTTTGTGGTCTGATTCGTCGTTGCCGGGTTGTCGACGGGCGGCGCGTCATGCCCCGACGAATCCGCAGTAACATGTTCTGTCACGCCGTTCCGGTCTTCCGTGCTGTGTCGGTCTGTCTTCTTCGGCATATCCTGAGGTCTCCCGTGTCCACGTGCCGCGAATCGAAACGGTATTGCCGACAGGCATCTTCGATAGGCGTTATCAAGTGTTATGGGAGTCAGCCTAGGTGTATTGGCGAAAAGGCTTCGGGGAAAAGTCTGAAAAACCGGTGCAAAGCAGCTTGGAGGTCGACGAGAGCGCTGCGGGCGGACAAGTTCAGCCGAGCACGCAACGACATCAGTCCATGACGAGGCTTTTGACGAAGAACCGATCCATGGTGGTGTGCTGGGCATTGCCGAGCGGTCCGTCGATCTCCTGGAAGCCTTCGCGTTCATAGACGTGCATGGCGGCTTTCAGCAGATGATGCGTTTCGAGGTACAGCGTGGTGAACCCATCGTTTTTCGCAGCCGCGGCAACATGCCGAATCAGCTCATAGGATGCGCCGGAGCCTCTGGACTCCTCGCTGACATAGAGCTTCTGCAACTCGGCGACGCCGACCGCACTGCCCTCGCCATTGTCGGCATTGGTGTCAACCGGGGCGTATCCGGCGCCGCCGACGACGCGGCCGCTGTCATCAATGACCACGAAATATTCCGATCCGGGCGATGCGTAGAAGGCCGAAAGACTGTTGAGCTGAGGATCGAAATAGGCTGTTCCGGGCACATCCAATCCGAACGCCGCCAAGCTTTCACGGATAATCCTCCGCATCACGGCATCGTCCTGGGCTCTGATTGTTCTGATTCGCATCACTTCCCCCTCACCAGGCCGTAGCGTTCCCCTGCTGCTCCGATACCTATGCTTACCAAGCCTTCAGTTCCCAAGCTATCAGTTACCAAGCGTCAGCGCACGGTGCTTTATCAATCATTGGAATCGTTCCGGCGCGATGATTCGGCAGAACGAGGAACCATGCGCCCCGTGGTATCTTGAAATCACATACGCCTATTGCCAGGAGGCACCATGACGGATTCCAACAACTACTCTGGGCAGCAGCCAGACTATCAACAGAACACTTCGCAAGGTCAGAACCAGCCGAACTACGCGCAGCCGAACCAGCCGAACTACCAGAATCAGCAGAACCAGTACGGTCAGCCCGCACCCCAATACACGCAGAACCCTTACGGGCAGCAGCCCCAGGCGCAGGGCCAGTACAACGCCCCCTACAACGGGCAGAACTACGGCCAGAACTACGCGCAGCCGAACCAGCAGCAGTACACTCCGGCAGGCGGATACGGCCCGCAACCCGGATACGCCTACGCTCCGCAGGTGGTCTCGTCGAAATCCAAAATCGCAGCGGGGCTGCTGGGCATCTTCCTCGGCGCCTTCGGCGTACACAACTTCTACCTCGGCCAGACGGGAAAGGCCATCGCTCAGCTGCTGATCACACTGCTGAGCTTCGGTTTCCTCTCCTGGGTCTCCGCCATCTGGGGTCTCATCGAGGGCATCATGATTCTGGTATCCCATCCGGGCAATCCGTGGCATCAGGACGCTCAGGGGTTTGAACTTCAGGAATAGCGAATCCCGCGAAACCCTGTACTCCACCGCACTTCACAGACTTTGGAACACTCCACGGTTGCGGGCGTATGACCGCTATTGCCGCAGGAATGCCAGAGTCTGTTTCCATACCTCGTAGGATTCAGGATGTGAAAAATCGAATTGGAATTCGTGGGGCAGTTCAGGCTTGTCCGGATACAACGATGACGTTACGGATACGCCCTGCCCTTCGAGGCCACTGATGAGTGCACGGGCATGCTTCGGGAACGAGAAGTAATTGCCATCGACGATGTAGGAACGAGGGAATGCGTCCGACAGGTGATCGACCACGGAAGCCATACGAGCCGCCTTGGTCTGCTCCCAATCTCTGCTCCCCAGGTACGACCAGCCCACACTCTGCACGAACTGCTTGGCAAACCAGGAATTGCCGATGTTCCCCAATTGGGAAACATCATACGGGCCACAGAACAGGACGGCAGCCTCAAGAGGCTTTCTGAGGGGTATTTTGCTGATTCCCGCCTGCTGAGCATAGCCAGGAGTGCTTTCCAGAGCGGCGAACTGCGCGGCAATCTGCGCACCGGCCGAGTCCCCTCCGATGATGATGCGGTCCGCGTCCAGACCGTAACGCTCCGCGATCGCATAGACATGCGTAATCATCTCCCCGACCTGGACTACGGGAGTAGGGTATTGCGCGTCGGGCGCATAGTCGTAATTCATCGCGACGACCGCGTATCCCTCGGACGCAAGCATCGTCCCATACGTGGAGACACCTGATTTATCGCCTGCGATGAATCCCCCGCCATGCACCCACACCACCACGGGAACTCCGGCGCTTGCGGATTTGGGCATATACAAATCGAATTCATGACGTGCGTGAGTCGAGGGGTAGCTCAAATCGGCATGCTTGCTCACCTTCCGTTTCATGGCGTCCAAACCATGAGGCTCAGTCACCTCGGAATCGGCGAAAGCCCGTCGAAACACCAGTGCACTCGGCCAGGGGCTCACGTTCCATGCGATGACGCCAAGCAGCAACACCGACAGCAATGCGGCGACTATTCGAATCAGCAGCCTGCGTATGGTTTTCCACTTGATCACTCCGTTGCCCTCCTCCAAATTGCATATCCCCCGAAACGACAAGGCAGATTATGAACGCTTCAGCCCACATCGTCCATTCGCCACCAAACAAGCCCGACCCTAGCAGCCCACGGTCTCTGATGACGCATAACCCGCAGACAGTGCAAGGTGTTTACCTACAAGATGAAGACGCCCCCAAGCCATAATCGGGAACTAATATATCGCCTGTTCGATACGAGATACAGGAGGATTGTGATGGTAGCGCTTAACGATGAAATGAAGGATATGATCGACAACTCGGTTTCGTACATTGCGACCGTCGACCATGAAGGAAACCCTGACATCGGCCCGAAGATGTCCATGCACGTCATAGACGACACCCATATCGGCTATTACGAGAGGACTGCGGGGCAGCACTACCGGAACCTCCAGGACAATGGACGACTGATCGTCATGGTCGTCAATCCGAAGGAGAAGAAGGGCTATCGATTCCACGGCGAGGTAACCCTTCACCAGAACGACGACGTCCACGAGGCGGCCATCGCCTATGCGGACGAGCATGACATCAAGCATCCGGTCGCGGTTCCCGTGATGGAGATTACGGGTATCGACAACCTCGCTCCCGGTGCAGGCGCAGGCAAGCCCATCGCCTGAACACTCTCGGCAGTCCCCAGGTCTGCTCTGGTTCCCCGCTCTGATTTTCGGTGAGGAAACGAACTTGTGACCACAAACCGAGCTGCTCATGGGCACCTCGGCACGAACCGCCCGTGCACGCGAAACTTCGGTCTATTCGACCGGGTACGAGTGCACGGGCGGTTCGTTGTTCGGGGTTCTTCCCCCTATTTCTGGCACGATGCATGTACCCGGCTCCATGGTCTGGTGCACAATGATGACAGGCATGCATTCACTCATGAGGGGGTCGTCGTGCAGGGAGTCATCCAGCCGTTGACCTTGCTGGCGGTCATCATCGCCGGTTACGGCCTCAAACGCCTCGGAATCTTCAAGCAGCGCGATTATCGCGTGATGCAGGGCGTGGTATTCAATTTCACGCTGCCCGCAGCGATTATCCACTCTTTCGCCACGAACGATCACGAACTCAATATGTTGTGGCTCTCGCTCTTCGGCATGTGCACCAGTCTGATTCCGCTGCTCACGATCTTCTGCGCCACCCGCCGCACACCGGTTCGCGACAGGGTCTTCACCATGCTCAACGGCTGCGGAATGAATGTGGGCAACTTCTGTCTGCCTGTCGTCACCGCACTGATGGGCGCATCAGCCAGCATGCCGGTGATCATGTTTGACATCGGCAATTCGATTATGGCCTGCGCGGGTATGTATGTGCTGACCACGGCACTCCTGCACATCCCTCAGGGCAAACCACTGGATGCCCGCATGGCGGGCGAGGCCACGGTGCTGCCTTCCGTTCGTCTGTTCGACAGGCACGCACGGTGGCTGAACAGACGTGCTCAGCTGCGGAGCATACTGCGCAGCTTCGTGGTCTCAGTGCCGTTCGACACCTATATCGTGATGGTGCTGATGATGCTGGTCGGCGCACACCTGCCCCTGTGGGTGAGCCAGTTCATGGAACCCATATCGAATGCGAACGGCTTTTGTTCGATGCTGATGGTCGGCATGCTGATGGATCTGCCCGCATCCGGCAAGGATGTGAAGGCGGTGCTCGGCGTCATCGGGTGGAAGCTCGGATTCGCGCTGCTCTTCGGCCTTGCCGCCTGGTATCTGCTGCCCTTCAGCCCAGCCGTAAGCAAAGCCATCATTCTGGTCTGTCTGGCCCCCACCGCGGTATTCAGCACGCTGTTCACCGACAAGGTGCTCGGCAACGCCAAACTCGCCGGGTTCACCTTGGCGAGCACCGGCCTGCTGTCATTGATTCTGATGACCGCAGCCAACCTGCTTATCTCCGTTTAATCCGGTTTAATCCGGTCTAATCCGCAAACACTGAGATAACTGCACTACAAGGACAGCTTTTGCGAGAAAAAGTACCGAATTGCTGTCCTTGTAGTGCAGTTATCTTCTAGAGACCGATTATGTGGGCGGAAATGACCTCGGTCATCGCCTTGAGCGCCTTGCCACGATGGGATATGGCGTTCTTTTCGCCGGCATCCATCTGAGCCGAGGTCAGCGGCAGTCCGTCCTCATCGGTGCGGTCCGGCTGCTCGTCGGGGACGAAAATGGGGTCGTAACCGAATCCGTGTTCGCCTCTGGGTTTGCGGATAATCGATCCCTTCATCTCTCCGAAGCGTACGAACTCCGCGACCTTCTCTGCTGTGTCGTCACTGTGCCCGGCGCTGTAGTCATCAGGCAGCACCAGCGCAGCCGCGCACACGAAACGAGCGATGCGCCTGTCATCCGGGATGTCTTCGATCTGGGCCAGGAGGAGGGCGTTATTGGCCTTATCATGCCCATGTGCCCCGGCCCACCGTGCGGAGAGAATGCCCGGAGCGGCACCGAGCACATCCACGATAAGCCCGGAATCATCCGCCAAGGCGGGCAGATTCGTTCGTCGGGCGACGTCACGAGCCTTGAGCAGGGCGTTCTCTTCGAAGGTCACACCGGTCTCCACTGGGTCAGGAAGCCCCAATGAACCCGCCGTCACCAGAGTGATGGCTTCGGCATTCGAGCCAAGGTCATCCGCGAGAATACGCTGAATCTCGGCCAGTTTGCCTTCATTATGCGTGGCTACGACAAGCGTCAGCCCTTCGGGTCGGACTTCCTGTGCATCGTTCATGACCGTTCCAACGCCTCCTGCTGGGCCTGCTGCAATTCCCTGTTGCCCTTGGTCGCCAGATCGAGCAGAATATTCAGCTCTTCGCGGTTGAAGGGCCTGTGCTCTGCGGTCCCCTGAATCTCGATGAATGCGCCTGAGCCCGTCATGGCGACGTTCATATCGGTCATGGCTTTGCTGTCCTCGACATATGGCAGGTCGAGCATGGGCGTCCCATCAATCACACCGACCGACACGGCCGACACGGCCTCTTTGAGCACCTTGTGCTTGTCCTTGATGTGGTGATGCTGCTGCGCCCAGTCCAACGCATCCGCGAGTGCCACATACGCACCGGTGATGGATGCGGTACGGGTGCCTCCATCCGCCTGCAGCACATCGCAATCGATTTGAATCTGATTCGCCCCCAGCGCCTTCATATCAACGACGCCGCGCAGGCAACGACCGACCAGACGACTGATTTCATGCGTCCTGCCGCCGATTTTGCCCTTCACCGATTCCCTGTCCGTACGCTGCGATGTGGCACGTGGCAGCATGGCATATTCCGCGGTGACCCATCCAAGACCGGATTCCCGGCGCCACCTCGGCAAGGTGGGGGTGAACGAAGCCGTGCACATCACCCTGGTATTGCCGCATTCGATAAGCACCGAACCCTCGGGGGCATCGGTCCAATGGCGGGTTATCCGTACCGGACGCAGCTCGTCCGTCGCACGACCGTCAGCACGCATCGTCTTTCCGCCTTCCAACATGTCTTTGATCTGCACCATGCAATCACAGCCTTTCATCCGTATCCCCGACGCTAACCGCAAAAGAAGACAAGCGAGCGCATCGAACTCGCATGCCGCACACCGAAGATACCGGCATGCAGACCTGCTTCCATCTTTTAGAACTCAGAGCCCCACAGCTGCCTCGCAAGCTCTGCCTCGCAGCACGAGTTGCAACAACCGACGTCTGTGCATGCGCTGTGGTCTCACATGGCCGTCAGCGGAGTGCGTTTCGGCAGGATGCGGTCGATGAGGAAAAGCACCAGCGCAAGCACGAAGAACGCGCCGAGATATTCCACGCAATTCAGAGCGGTCCTCTGCCATCCCAGGGCCTGAAGGTCTATGAATCCGTATGGATAGGGGTTGCCTGACGCACCAGGTCCCGAATGCGGCCATATCTGCGCACGAATCAGTACGAAAGCCAGATAGAAGGGGAAATATATCAGCCAGCTCAAGGTGTAGTGCCACGGAAAACGACGATGCGGGTCAAAGACCAGGAAATCGACGGAGGCCATAATCGGCACGATGATATGCGCCATGGTGGTCGTCATCACTCCGAAGGCGAAGGCTGTAGTGGCCGGATCGGAGGGCGGGAGCACGAACCATGCGACCAGACCAGTAACGATGATGTTCAACGTCAGGGCACCCTTGATCCACGCGGGGGGCTGAATTCCCTTCAGCAGTGTGGCCGCCCCTGCCCAGAGCATCACGACGCCCAAGAGCACATTGGTCTGCACGGTGAAAAACACCCAACGGTTGCCGATGCCCGACAACCATGCTTCATATGTTCCTGCGAAACAGAAGAATGCAATGACGAAACGATACAGCGCTGCAATAAATCTCATACGCACAGCATAATGCCCGCCTCTCACCTGGCGTTCAACGACATCGCGTTTCGGCACAGCGTACGTGTTGATGCTCAAACCGCGAAGTGGCCGATACCCCATAAGGGCAGCCGCCACTTCTGGCCATTGAGTACACCCGTTGAGTACTCTTGTACGCAGCAAGTGACGGACCGGCAGGATGAAGTTCCGAGCTTCGGACTTCGTGAAAAGAGGAAACCATGAGTGACGGCACAGCACGAGGATCGGCTTACCCCTCCGAGGACTACTCATACCCCACCGCATTGATGACCGACATGTACGAGTACACCATGCTCGATGCCGCGCTTCAGGACGGCACGGCGTCGAGACGGTGCGTCTTCGAGGTGTTCACACGCCATCTTCCGGCTGGCAGGCGCTACGGCGTGGCCGCCGGACAGGGCCGCATACTTGATGCGCTGGAATCATTCCACCTCGGCGAGGAAGACCTGCGCTTCCTGTCCGACCAGGGCATCGTCAGCCCCGGCACCATCTCATGGCTTGAACGTTTCAGCTTCTCGGGAAGCATCCGTGGGTATCGCGAGGGCGAGATGTTCTTCCCGAATTCCCCGATTCTGCAGGTTGAAGGCAGCTTCGCCGAATGCACGCTGCTGGAGACCCTGATACTGTCCATTCTCAACTATGATTCGGCAGTGGCCTCCGCGGCGTCACGTATGGCTTCCGCCGCGAATGGTCGCCCTTGCATGGATATGGGAGGACGCCGGACGAACGAATGGTCGGCCGTCGCCGCATCACGCGCCGCTGTCGTAGGGGGGTTCCAAGGCACCGCCAATCTGCTTGCGGCAAAGCTCTACGGTCTTAAGCCCATCGGGACGGCAGCGCATTGTTTCACCTTGCTGCACGATTCCGAGCGCGATGCCTTCACTTCCCAGATCCAAGCCCTGGGCGTCGACACGACCCTGCTCACCGACACCTACGACATCGAGCAGGCTGTACGAACCGCGGTCGAGGTGGCCGGCCCTGAACTCGGAGGGGTGCGCATCGACTCCGGTGATCTGGCGTCACTCGCCCAGCGCGTGCGCAACCAGCTGGATGCCCTGGGCGCCACGACGACGAAAATCACCGTCACCAACGATCTGGATGAATACGCCCTGGCAAGTCTGCAGACGGCTCCGGTGGATTCCTACGGCGTGGGCACGATGCTGGTCACCGGTTCCGGCGCCGCCACCTGTGCGATGGTGTACAAACTGTCCGAACGCGAGGGCTCCGATGGCGTGATGGTCCCCGTGGCCAAGAAATCCCCCGACAAGGCGACCGTACCAGGCAGAAAACTGGCCTACCGCTCCTACGAGTACGGTCTTGCGGACTGCGAGCATGTGATCTCCGGCTCCGAGGACCAACTTGCGGCATTCGCACCTGACGAGGGTTGGAAGAATCTGCTGGTCCAATACATGGATGGCGGAGAGTCCGATGCTCGATACCAAGGCCATGAAGCCATCACCGCAGCGCACGCGTACCGCGCGAAGGCATTGTCCGAGCTTCCGATCACCGCCCAAAGCCTGATGAAAGGCGATCCGGTCATCCCGACGGAAGTGCTCAGCCTGTAACAGCGCTCAATCCGCGAAATCCGACCAGTCCGGATGCCGTTGCCCGCCTTCGATGCTGCGTTGCACCGCCGAGTAGTATCCGACCTTCCTGCACACATGGAGATACGCCTGTTCCAAGGCATCGCGCTGCGCTTCGATGGCCTGTTTTCTGTCGGTGAGCAGTTTGAGCATATCCGCAATATGCTCGCGTTCATCAGCTTCGTACGTGAAAAAACTGCGTATCTCGCTGATGGTCATCCCGGCGTCCTTGAAGCAGAGTATGGATTCCAGCCGCTCCACATCTGCCTGGTGATACACTCGTTGCCCGCTCGCGTTGCGCTCGATATCACCGAGCAGACCAAGCTCCTCGTAATATCTCAGGGCTGAGGTGCGCATCTGATAACGACGCGACAGGTCTTGAATGCTGTACACGGTCATACTTCTCCCCCCTCGATGCTGCGCACCGCGCCTGAAAGCGATTTGCGTTCAAGCATACTTGAAGTGCCACTATATAGCCCATACCGGTTGGGCGCGAAGGCCCACCATCAACGACAAGGGAGTCACGCATGACCGATGCCGCCAACTACACACCATCCGAGAGAAGATACGCCGAAATGACCTACCGGCGCTCAGGCAGAAGCGGCCTCAAACTCCCCGCAGTCAGCCTGGGATTCTGGCATAACTTCGGCGATCACGGCACATACGACAACATGAAGGCACTATGCTTCACCGCCTTCGACAACGGCATCACACACTTCGACCTGGCAAACAACTACGGCCCCGCCGCAGGAGCCGCCGAACGCAATGCCGGACGTATCCTCCGCGAGGAACTGTCGGGATATCGCGATGAACTCATCGTCAGCACCAAAGCCGGATACGACATGTGGCCGGGACCATACGGCGACTGGGGCAGTCGCAAATACCTGCTCTCAAGCCTCGACCAGAGCCTGGAGCGACTCGGCCTCGAATATGTGGACGTGTTCTACCATCACCGTCCCGACCCCGAAACACCGCTGGAAGAAACCATGGGAGCACTGTCTCAGGCAGTGACCAGCGGCAAAGCGCTGTATGCAGGTCTGTCGAACTACGACGGCCCTACGATGGAACGCGCCGCAACGATACTCGAATCACTGCACTGCCCCTTCGTCATCAACCAGAACCGCTACTCGATATACGACAGAAGCATCGAAAACAACGGTCTGCTTGAGAGCGCCGAGAAACTCGGCAAGGGCATCATCACTTTCAGTCCGCTCGCCCAAGGCCTGCTCACCGGACGCTACCTCAACGGCATACCGGCAGACAGCCGCATCAGAACCGACGGCCGCTTCCTGTCGGAGAACCAGATCAGCGAGGAGCGACTGGACAGCATGAGAGGACTCAACGACCTCGCCGGACAACGAGGACAGACTCTTGCCGAAATGTCCCTCGCCTGGATTCTTCGTGATTCCTCCGTAACCAGCGTTCTGATCGGAGCCTCAAAACCACAGCAGATTCTCGACAATATTGGAGCCTTGACCAACACCACATTCTCGGATGAAGAACTCCGAAGAATCGACGAACTCAGCCTCGACCAACAGCTTTAGGCCTTCGTGACGCATCATTCGACCAATGATAACTTTTGTGTAGGGATTCCAGAGCAGAGTCCGGAACGCGGGTCCCAACAACCTCGGAAAACCGGGAATCCTTTCGCCACCAATCAAGGCAACAACGAAAGAACCACAAACAATCCCTACACAAACGGCAACGCCAAGAAACAATCACTAATTTCCGCGTTGCATTTCCTCATAAATCCGTTTGCAATCGGGGCATACCGGATATTGAGAGGGGTCATGCTTAGGCACCCACACCTTCCCGCACAAGGCCACCACAGGCCGTCCCGTCAATCGAGACTGCGCAATGCGCTCTTTGGAAACATAGTGAGCAAAGCGATCGGCGTCCCCACCATCGCTGTGCTCCGTCTGCTCCTTGGTTTCCGGGCGTTCCAGAACCGCGGTGCCCGCACCCTCATCAGGACTTGAAAGCGGAGTCTCAGACTCATCGTTGTAGTTCATCATCATGGATTCCTCACTGCGCCCATTGGCACTCATATCTACCATCATAGGAATCAGTCTTCCCAAAAGCATCGCTTCCAGTTCTCCGTGAGCCTATTCCCGCACACTGGCGGTGCATGCCGAGCTACACGCCTTCATTCGCGAAACGATGGAAAACCACGATACCGCCACGCCAAGAGCGAGCAAGACGGTTTCAGCAAGCAGCCCGCTAAACCGACAACAGTGCGAACGATGATTGGCGCGGTCCAGCTCAGAGGCATCCAGACGGAGCAGGCGCTCGCTTCGCCTCGATGCAGGGACAGTTGATGAACGTATTACGACGTGTGGCAAGCGCTTCGCGCTTCTTCGCGCCCTTAGTGGGCGCTCACTTCGCCTCACTTCCGGGACAGTTGATGAACGTATTACGACGTGTGGCAAGCGCTTCGCGCTTCTTCGCAGACGATATCGTCTGCTCACTTCGCCTATGCGGAGCGCACTGCGCTCCGCATAACGGCTCAGCAGGTTAGGGTTGAGACTCCAAGTGTGGGGTTACTCTTGGGTACATGACTATCGCAGTATGCCCAGGGTCCTATGACCCTGTCACATCGGGACATATCGACGTGATTGAGCGTTGCGCACGCTTTTTTAAAGAGGTTCATGTCCTCGTCGCGGTCAACTCCGCCAAAACACCGCTGTTTACGGAGGCGGAACGCGTCCGGATGATTCGCCGAGCCCTCGACGAATCAGGGTACGAGCATGTCTATGTGGACTCCACCGACGGGCTGATTACCGATTACTGCAAAAGCATCGGTGCGACCGTTATCGTCAAAGGTCTCAGACAAAACGGAGATTACGAGGCCGAACTGGGTATGGCTTTGGTCAACAGGCAGCTTGCGGACATTGAAACCGTTTTTCTCCCGGCTGACCCGGTGCGGGAACACATCTCCAGCTCTATAGTCAAAGATGTGGCCAGGCATGGAGGAGACGTGACGGGCATGGTTCCCAGCGGCGTCGTTCCCATGCTCAATACAGCACTCAACCACGAAAAGAGTCAGCGATGATGGCGGATGATACGTACAAGGATGGCCTCTCCGGCGAGCCGCGCCAGGAGGATGCGGAGCCGAACGGCATGGCTTCGGATGACACCGGCAAAGTGACCATAGCAGCTCAGGACCCGCAAGAGGCCCTGACCCAGACGACACCTCCCCTGTTCGAAAGCGACGCGATGCCGGATTTGAGAGAGCATTCCGCATCTTCGCAGGATGATTCGCAGGACGACGGCTCCTCACAGGAAGAGTTCACCACCGTCTATGACATCATCGATGCGATGGATACGACACTCGATGAAGGCAAGTCCGTGCTCTTCACGCCCGGTGTCGTCAAAGTTGATCGCGAGGCACTTACCGAGCAGATGGCGGACCTCAAGAAAATGCTCCCGGTTCAGCTGGAACGCGCGTCGGCGTTGATGCGCGAGGCCGAGCGCAGACTCGATGCTGCAAGAACCCAGGCCAATGCCATCGTTTCCGCCGCTCAAAGCCGTGCGGCGGATATGGTCAAAGAGGCGAACGAACAGGCTCAGTTCCTGGCGGGACAAGAGAACGTCGTCGCCATCGCCCAAGGCAAGGCACACGATATTCTTGAGGATGCGCAAAACAAGGCTGATCACCTCGCGCAAGGCGCCGATCGCTACTCCATGTCAATGATGGAGGGTCTGGACCAGCAGCTGGAGAAGCTTCAACATGATGTACACGCCGGCATGAGCGTTCTCCAGGAACGCCAGAAGCAGGCGGTCGACCAACGTCATCACGACGACGTATAGAATCGACGACTCGGAGGGGATATGACAAGAGCAGAAGATTCCAAATGGGCGGTCAACGTGCTGAGCATTTCAGGACGACCAGGGCAGAGCCTCGAACTCGATGCGGATTTTCCCGCACCGAGCGGCATCGGCGATCAGATCATCGGCGTCAGTGAAGGCGATGCCGTGCACGTTGCAGGAAACCTGGATTCCATCGTCGACGGCCTTATCCTCACAGGACGGATTACGGCCCCCGTGCATGCCGAGTGCACTCGCTGCCTGAAACCCTTGAGCAAGGATTGGGATGTCGACACCACCGCTTTCTTTGCCTTCGACGCCAAAGACCAGAATCCCAGCGGCAGTGCCGACGCGGATGCCGACATCATCGCAGGTGAGGATGAATCCGAAGACGTGTACCCCGTCGAGGCGGGTGGCGCGATAATCGATCTCGAGGCTCTGCTGAGGGACAATCTGGTCGAGTCCATGCCCTTGCAGCCGGTATGCAAGGAAGACTGCCTCGGCCTGTGCCCGCAATGCGGCATCAATCTCAACGACAATCCCGAGCACACCCATGAGATCAGCGATATCAGGTGGGCGGCGCTGGAGGATTTCAAGGCGAAGCTCGACGCCAGCCAGAAGGAGCGCTAAGTCCTGCACCTGCCGCGGCCGTACGGCGCAGAGCACTGCTCTTCTCTTACATCTTGCCCTCTCAGGCAGATTGCAGCGCCTCCCTGCCGATGATCCGCCGCAGGTACTCGGAACGGCTCAACCGCTCCCCCACGGCCTTGCGGTCAATCTCCTCCTGCCAGGAACGCGGTACGCGCACCTGGATTTTCACCGTCTCCTCGCGTTCCTCGGCGACACGGGGCCGGCCCAGCAGCACCGACACCGCATCATCGGGATCATCGGTGCCGGCGGCCTTCATCAGCAGCGCATCCATTCTGGCCTGCGCCTCGGCCCCGCTGGTTCGCACCGCTTTGGAATCGTCCCATCTCCACACGTTATCGTCATTCGCCATGACTGCTTCCCTTCCTAACGTCTGTCCAGAAACCCGGACTGCTCGGCATTGACATGAAACACCACAACTTTGCCGGTTCTGGTGAGCTTCATAATGACCTCGATGCTCGGCGTCAACGGATTCCCATGATGCAGCCCGGTGAACCGGACATAGGCGTCACCGTCCTGCTCGTAGTCAATCTGTCCGGTGATGTGGCGCGCAGCGTAGGCAACGTCATCGAGCGTGTACCCGTGCTTGTCCGCCGACTCGGCCCACTCGATGCCCGTTCTCTCACCATGAAGAAATTGTACTCCAGATATGTACTACAAACAAGATTACGTGTGCAAATTTTCGTTATACGAGGACGGTCAAGTCACATTGATTATTTCAAAACATTTCCTGGAAGAAGGATTGTTGACAGTACTGGACGTAAACGTTCCATCCTCATCTATACAGTCTCGTTTTGCTACACAATTTGCCACGAGTTTTTCTGAGCTATCGTCTTCTCCTGCTTTGTTGGAGCACATACTGGCTCTTATCTCAACATAACGGGCAGTCCACCAGAATGTCCGTAGCCGTGCGGCCACCAAGGCCGCACGTCGCAGAGCACAGCGCTTCTTGTAGCTCAAAGTGACAATGTACGGTTGGTGCGCTAAGATACTGAACGCTTAAGCTCAATCATTCGATCGAACAGAGGATAACATGGCACTGCCAAAGTACAAGACCTCGCGCGCCAATACGCATTCGCGCCGCGCGAACTGGAAAACATCCGCCACGAAGACCGTGACGTGCCCCAATTGCGGAGCACCCTCGCTGCCCCACGTGGCATGCCCCAGCTGCGGTTCATTCCGTGGCCGCGTCTACAAGGACGCCATCAAGTCCGTATTCACCAAGTGAATCGACTTGCCGGAACGGTAACGGAAACCCTGCCATCGACGGGTGGCGGGGTTTTTCAATATGTCGGCCGATGCGCGTGACCTTGGCTCACGGCATACAGGCAGGTAATGCACCACAGTGGTGCGGGGAGGTACGCAATGTCCAGTAATGATGCGGGCACACCAGCGGCGCTGCACAATATCGCAGCCGATGAATTGCTGTCCAGACTCGGTTCTTCCATCAGCCCCGAACTGCTGGTCCATGCGCTGACCCACCGGTCTTTCGCACATGAACACCCCGGGATGCCCAATAACGAGCGTCTCGAATTCCTCGGCGACGCGGTTCTGGAACTGGTCTCCACCGAGACGCTGTTCTCCGTTCACCCTGACCTGTCCGAGGGGGAATTGGCGAAGATGCGGGCGAAGGCCGTTTCCGAAGAGGCGCTTTCGGCAATCGCCAGGGAGATTCTTCAACTCGGTCCGTACATCCTTCTGGGCCACGGAGAAAAGGACAGCGGAGGCGACGACAAGGATTCGATTCTGTGCGATACCGTCGAATCCCTGATTGGCGCGGTGTTCCTCGAGCACGGTATCGAGGGTGCACGCATCACCGTCCATCGTCTTATCGACGACACGCTTGCGGAAGTCGCCACCGAAGGCCCGGCTCTCGACTGGAAGACCTCGCTGACCGTCAAAGCTCATGGGCTCGGCAGAGATGAACCGCGTTACCGCATGCAGGTCTCCGGTCCCGAATATCAGCAAATTTTCACCGCAACGGTGTTTCTCGGCGATGAGGAACAGCCCCTCGCTTCGGGCAAAGGCTCAAGCAAGCGCAAAGCCCAGCTGGCTGCCGCGGAAAAGGCATGGCATTCTCTGAGCGAACAAGCCCCACGGACCGATAATCCCGTCGATAGCAACGAAAACACCGCCAAAGACGGCAAATAGTATCCCGTCATTTGAAACGCAACCCTCATGCGGCATTCTTATGCCTAGACTATGTAGATACGCACAAGAGCATGCCTCCTGCCACAAGCGGACCGGCATCGCATCCCGAATGACCGCATGGTGACCTGCCGACCGTGGCCATACCGAGATCGCAAGTGCATGACACCGATACTCGCAGCAGTGCGAAGTGAGAGGAAATCATGGTACTGCCCACACCATTGCAGGCATTCAGCGGAGTTCCAAGAACCCGCGAAACATCAGAAACAACCATAACCGACGGCGAAAAGATGACCGGTGCGCAGGCGCTGGTTCGCTCGCTGCAGGATCTGGGCGTCGAAGATGTCTTTGGTATTCCGGGCGGACAGATTCTTCCCACATACGATGCCATACAGGATGATGTGAAATTCCGTTTCATCCTGACCCGTCACGAACAGGCGGCAGGGCACGCTGCCGAGGGCTACGCCATATCCACGGGTCGAGTAGGCGTATGCATCGTCACTTCAGGACCGGGAGCCACCAATATGGTCACTCCCATCGCGGACGCGATGATGGATTCCGTGCCCTTGGTGGTCATCACGGGCCAGGTAGGCGTAGGAGCGATCGGCACCGACGCCTTCCAGGAAGCCGACATCGTCGGCATCACCTACCCCGTCGCCAAGCATTCCTTCCTGGTCACCCGTGCCCAGGACGTGCCACGCGTACTCTCGGAGGCCTACTATATCGCGCAGTCAGGCCGTCCCGGCCCTGTCGTGGTGGATTTGACGAAGACCGCTCAGGTCGAAGACATGTTCTATTCATGGCCGCAGCGCATGATTCTCCCCGGGTACAACCCCACGACGAAGGCGCATGGCCATGTGCTTTCCGATGCGGCGCACATGTTCGCCCAGTCCTACCGTCCCGTGCTGTACGTGGGTGGCGGTGCGATGCGTTCCCATGCCTCCAAGCAGGTGAAGCAGTTGGCGGATGTGACCGGAGCACCGATTGTGACCACCCTGCAATCGCGTGGAATCGTCCCTGATTCCGACCCGTCGACTCTCGGCATGCTGGGTATGCACGGCACCGTCGCGGCAACCGCCGCGGTGCAGCGGTCCGATCTCCTGGTGGCCATCGGCGCACGATTCGACGACAGGGTCACGGGCAAGCTGGATGACTTCGCGCCGTCGGCCCGCGTAATCCACATTGATATCGATCCCGCCGAAATCGGCAAGAATCGACAGGCGGATGTTCCGATAGTCGGCGATGTCTCGGAAGTGCTCGATGACCTCATCCCCGAAATCGAACGGGTTCAGGCCATTCAAGGCAAACCGCGCCTCAAGGCGTGGTGGCAGGTCATCAATGATTGGCGGAAGGACTACCCGGTCGAATACGAGGAGCCTTCGGACGGCTCCTTGGCTCCTCAATGGGTGGTGCAGCGGCTTTCCGCGAAGGCCGACCCAAGCACCATCTGGGTGGCTGGCGTCGGGCAGCATCAGATGTGGGCCAGCCAGCTGGTCGATTTCGAAAATCCTCAGTCCTGGATTTCCTCGGGTGGTCTGGGAACCATGGGTTACGGTCTTCCTGCGGCCATCGGAGCCAGCATCGGCTCCGCCCGCGAATTCGATGGAGACAAGCCCGTCTGGCTGATTGACGGTGACGGCAGCTTCCAGATGACCTCGGAGGAGCTGGCGACCGCATTCCTCGACCACACACCTATCAAAATCGCGATACTCAACAATTCGGTCTACGGCATGGTCCGCCAATGGCAGACCTTGTTCTACGGCAAGCACTATTCCGCTACGAATCTCAAGGACGGTGAACAGACGGCCACACCGGACAAGGACATCGTGGACGTTCCTGATTTCGTGAAGCTCGCGGAAGCCTACGGTTGCCTCGGCATCCGTGCATTTACCAAAGAAGAGGCCGAAGCAGCCATCGACGTGGCGAACGCGACCAATGACCGCCCCGTGCTGATTGATTTCCGCGTCTGGAAGGATGCGATGGTATGGCCGATGGTGCCCGCAGGCACATCGAATGATTCGGTGATCTACAAGCCGGGTGTCGAACCACTGCGTGATGCCACCACCGCACCTTCACGGGTGGATACCGCCGGGGCCGATGCCGCCGACGTAAACGACGAGAAGAACTAGGAGAGGTGCAGAGCATTATGGTGAACTATCCAGCTTCACGTCCGGGGTCCGAACGCCACACACTTTCGGTATTGGTCGAGAACCGTCCGGGAGTACTGGCCCGCGTTTCGGGCCTGTTCGCTCGCCGCGCCTTCAACATCAACTCTCTTTCGGTGTCTCCTACCGAACGCCCTGATATCTCGCGCATCACCGTTACCGCCGATGTCGAGACCGTTCCCTTGGAACAGATCATCAAGCAGCTGAACAAACTGCTGCATGTGCTCAAAATCGTTGAACTCGACCCTGACAGCACCGTCGAACGCGAACTCGTGCTGATTAAAGTCGCAGCAAATGAGCACAACCGCTCCGATGTTCTGGAAATCGTCCAACTCTTCCGCGTCCGCGTGGTTGATGTCCATCCGGAATCGCTGACCATCGAGGCGACCGGCGCGGAAGGCAAGCTTGATGCCCTGCTCGGTCTTCTGGAACAGTACGGGGTCATCGAATTGGTGCGTTCCGGCTCGGTCGCCGTGACCCGGGGTCCGAAGGCTTTGAGCGAGAAGGTATTGGGCTCAACCGTCACCGGCCGTTAGCTCGCTGCCCCCAACACACGCTTCATGTGCACATAAGCACATGACTACTTTGAGTTAGATAACTGCACTACAAGGACAGCAATAGGTCGGAATTTCTACCGCATTGCTGTCCTTGTAGTGCAGTTATCGTATCGGGCCCGTGCACACCCAGCCACTTTGCGCGCAGCTCCGTTTATCAGCCCGATACGAATCGGCTCAGGACTCCGCGAGTTCCGAGAGTTCCAGCCACTCTTCCTCAAGCGCATCAGCTTCCTGCGACACAGCTTGCAGTTGTTCGTTCAGCGCATTGAGACCTTCGAAATCGGCCGGGTCATGCTGGGCCATCTGCTGTTCCAGGCTTTCCTTCGACTTCGTCAACTTCGCCAGCTTGCGTTCTATCGCATTAGCTCGTTTGCCCGCGTCACGCTTCGCGGTTCTTTGGGCTTTGGCATCCTGCTCGGCATCGGCCCCGGCATCCGCGGACGACGTTCCAGAACCTTCATCGTCAGATGTCGCATACCCATTCTCGGAGTGCTCGACGCCGACCAACCCGAGATATTCGTCCACTCCCCCCGGCAGATGACGGACTTTGCCTTCCAGCAAGGCATACTGTTGGTCGGTGACGCGTTCAAGAAGGTAGCGATCGTGGGACACCACGATCAAGGTACCTGGCCAGGTGTCCAGCAGGTCCTCCATCACCGCGAGCATGTCGGTATCGAGGTCGTTCCCCGGCTCGTCCATGATGAGCACATTGGGTTCGTCAAGCAGGATGAGCAGCAGTTGCATCCGGCGTTTCTGCCCTCCTGAGAGGTCCTGGATGCGCGTCATCAGCTGTGCCGACTCGAAGCCGAGCCGCTCCATCAGCTGCCCGGGAGTGACTTCCTTGCCTTCGACGATATAACTGCTTTTGTAGCGTGCAAGCACTTCCTGAATGCGGTATGGGCCGAGTTTTTCGAGTTCATCCAAACGCTGTGTCAGCACGGCGAATTTCACCGTTTTACCGATATTCACACGACCGACGGTGGGTTTCAGCGTCCCGTCTATGATGCTGAGCAGCGTGGATTTTCCTGCCCCATTGGCACCGACGATGCCGAAACGGTCACCCGGTCCGATAAGCCAGGTCACATCGTCCAGTACCTTGCGCCCGCTGATGGTCACATGCTTCGCCGCCGATGTCTGGTCCTGCCCGTCATCGTTTCCACCGCCTTGGCCCTCGCTTCCATCGGAACCATGCTGTGCACTCAGTCCATTCGACGAATCATCATCCACCAGTATCTCCACCGAGCCCGTCAGCGGAGGCTGTGCATAGGGGGATTCGACCACATCGACGGCCTGAGCGGCTTCGATTTCATTGTGCTGGTATATCTGGGTCACATCCACCAGATCCACCACCTGCTTGCCCAGACGCGAGGTCGCCATCTGCCGCAGCTCCAATGCGTTGCGCATCGGTGGGACGTCGGCAATCAGCTCATTCGCCGCCTTGACGTGGAATTTCTGCTTCGTGGCACGGGCGCGAGCGCCTCGGGTGAGCCACGCCAGCTCCTTGCGCGCCAGATTGCGACGCTTGTTTTCCATCACATCGGCCTGACGATCGCGTTCCACGCGCTGCAGCATATACGCGCTGTATCCACCTTCGAAGGGGTCGATAACGCCATCGTGGACCTCCCACATGCTCTGGCATACCTCATCAAGGAACCAGCGATCGTGGGTGACCAACAGCAGTGCGCCGCTGCCTTTCGACCATCGAGACTGCAAGTGCTCGGCGAGCCAATGAATCGTGACGATGTCCAAATGATTGGTGGGCTCGTCAAGTGCCAGAATATCCCAGTCATGCAGCAGCAATCTCGCGAGGTCGGCACGTCTGCGCTGCCCTCCGGAAAGCGACCCGACCTTCGCATCGAGACTGATTCCTCCGAGCAGGGCCTGGACGATGTCGCGGGAAGTCGCGTCTGCGGCCCACTCATAGTCCGCACGGTTCTCCAAAGCTGCCTCGCGGACGGTCATCGCGTCGTCCAGAGGATCGCGCTGATCGAGCATACCGAAGCTAAGACCGTTGCGTCTGGTCACTCGTCCGGAATCCGGCTGCTGCACTCCGGCCAGCAGTTGCAGCAAGGTGGATTTACCTCCACCGTTACGCCCGACGATGCCGATGCGGTCGCCTTCAAACACTCCCTGCGTCACATCGGTGAAAATCGTGGTTGTGGCGAAGGCGAGGTCCACATGTTCAAGGCCCAAATCATATATCGGCATGATTCTCCAATATAGCCGTATGCTTGCACAGAAGCCTCGGCGGCACGACGACCGCCTGTGCAGCCGCAATCCGAAATCAGCGTGATGGCCGCTCTACCGGCGCTCATCCTCCAGAAACGCCGCATATGTGGAACAGCGTGCCGCGAAACCGGAGAACACGGAATCAGCCAGAGGTTGCAGCTGCGTGTTGAAAGCCGCGAAATCATCACGAATCTGCGATATCTGAGATTTCTTCATGCCTTTTACCATCGCCGGTTCCTCAAGCCACTCCTCCAGCAAGGGCCCGCTCACTTCAAGATGGAACTGCATGGCCAGCGCCGAACCGATGCGGAAGGCCTGCACCTTCGTCTGCTCGGAACGCGCCAGCGGTTCCGCACCCTCGGGCAGTCCGACCACATCATGATGCCAGTGCAGTACATTCAGCTGCCTGCTCCACATCGAGAAGTAATCATGCTGGGCCAGACGTTTGATAGGCCCGAAACCGACCTCATCCACTGCTCCTGCAGTGAGTTTCGCCCCCAGCGCGGTGGCTATGATCTGCTGCCCCAGGCAGACGCCGATCACCGGTTTGCCGACGCTGATCGCCGCACGAGCGAGTTTCGCCTCTTTTTTCAACCCCGGATAGTGTTCGAAATCCGTTGCCCCCATAGGACCGCCCATAATCACCACGCCCGCGATTTCCTGAAATTCGGGAAGATCGGGCTTCGTCTGCTTGGTGATGTTCAACATCGTGGTCTGCAGACCGACGTCTTCCAAACACTCCAGTATCCTGCCGGGTTTTTCCCATTCGGCATGCTGAAGGATGAGCACCTGAGGTTTTGCCATACCTCCATTGTGGCATCACTTGTGTAAAACGTGCACAAGGACCACACGATTCGATACCCTCGCATATTGCCGTTGTCGTTCATCGTGCATATTCTCGTTGGTATGACCACACGCCAGAAATCGCATGATTCCAGCACATCAGCGGCTTCGAACCTGCGCTTGTACGATACCGCAAGCCACAAGGTGGAGCCTTTCGCACCTCTGAAACCCGGCGAGGTCGGTATCTATGTGTGCGGGGCCACCGTGCAGAGCTCCCCGCATGTGGGGCATATCCGAGCGGCCGTGGCCTTCGATGTGGTTCGCCGCTGGCTGATGAGGCTTGGCTACAAGGTCACTTTCATCCGTAACGTCACCGATGTTGACGACAAGATCATCGCAAAGGCCGAGGCTGCCGGGCAGCAATGGTGGGAACGTGCGTACATATACGAACGAGAGTTCACCCATGCCTACGACGCTCTCGGCGTATTGCCCCCGACATACGAACCACGGGCGACGGGCCATATTCTGGATATGGTCGACCTGATTCAGCGCATCATCGACAACGGGCACGCATACGTGTTGAAGGATGCCGAGGGCAAACCTTCAGGTGATGTCTATTTCGATGTGGCTTCCTGGCCGGAGTATGGCGCTTTGACGCATCAGGAGTCCGGAACCCTGGCCGCGGACGACAACGCAGCCGTGGCGGACCGCATGGGCCCCAGCATAGATGCGGAGGGCGAAGACAAATACAACCCCGGCGATGCCGCGGACATCTCGGAGCAGAAGCACGATCCCAGGGATTTCGCCCTGTGGAAGTCCCCCAAGGCGAGTGACCCGCAAACCGCACGCTGGCAGACACCCTTCGGAACAGGCAGACCGGGCTGGCATATCGAATGCTCTGCCATGAGCCACCGCTACCTGGGTGACAGTTTTGACATCCACGGCGGGGGTCTTGACCTGCGCTTCCCGCATCACGAGAACGAGATGGCTCAGTCCCACGCCGCCGGCTGGGGTTTCGCCAAGCACTGGATGCATTCCGCCTGGGTGACCGAAAAGGGCGAGAAGATGAGCAAATCATTGGGAAACGGCCTTGCCGTCACCACTGTGCTCGATGCCTATCCGGCCTGGGTGGTCCGCTATGCCTTGGCCTCCGTGCAGTATCGTTCGATGCTGGAATGGAGCGATCAGACACTGAACGAGGCTGCGAGCGCATTCGACCGTATCGCCAATTTCGTCGAAAGGGCAGGTGCCGCCTTGGGGTCCCAGCCCGGAAGAGACGAAGTCAGGGATGTGGATGCCGATGCCTTGCCACATGACTTCGTTGCGGCGATGAACGAGGACATCAACGTTGCGGGAGCGATGGCATGCGTGTTCGCCGCCATTCGCAGCGGAAATACGCTGCTTTCCCAGCTCGATGACAGACTCCGCGACGAGTCTCAGCTCGATGCTCTTCGAGAACTGCTGTTGCAGCTTCGCGCCATGCTTGACGTATTCGGACTGGACCCATTGGATGCTCAGTGGGCTTCAGGCGCATCGAGCGAGGCTGAGGATGCACGGGGAACCGTGTTGGACACTTTGATTCGCGAACAGCTCGACGCTCGCGCTCAGGCTCGTGCCGACCGTGACTTCACCAAGGCCGACGCCATCCGAGATGCGCTGAACAATGCCGGGGTCCTTATCGAAGACGCCCCAGGCGGTTCTTCGTGGAGTCTCAAGCACTGAGTTCCAGGTCTCTGACCGCATATGCTGGCATATGCAGTGAGTCGGCATATGGTGAACCGGCATGCACCGCTTGGGAAGGTACCTTGCCGGATGCACCATGTGGGGTATGTGTTTTGTGTAGGGATTATCGGTCAAGTCTCACCGTGAGAATCGGCATCACCATTGCAATGATGCCGATTCTCGCCAGCGATATGTCTCAGCGCCTTTCATATCCCTACACAACCGGCAATCCGGTGGATTTCAGCTCAGAACCCGCCCTGTTCGATGCGTGAAACCGTGGAATCGAGACCTTCCTGGGCCAGGTAATAGCTCAGAGGCTGCAGGTCCTCGGCCTCGTAACGCCTGCGGAATTCGGCAATCTGCTCGGGTGTGCTGATGCGTGGGTCGAGTTCGAGCATTTCTGCCGGCAACGGCCTGTCACCACTGATTTTGGCATCGATGAGCACGGTCCGACCTGCGGCGATATCCTGCATCGCCTTCTCGAACACATCCTGAACCTCGGCGATGGTGGTGATCGTGTATCCCACGGCACCCATCGACTCGGCCAATTTCGCGTAATCGATATCCATGAACTGCACGCCCAGGAAGCCCAGATTGGTGTCTTCCTGCTCGTCCTTGATAAACCCGTACTGCTTGTTGGCGAACACGACGTTGATAATCGGCAGATGATACTGCACTTCCGTCGCCAGATCCTGCATGACCATGTTGAAACCGCCGTCACCGGCCAGATTCCATACCTGCCGGTCAGGGAAATCCACCTTTGCCGTCAGGGCGCCCGGAATGCCTATGCCCATCGTGGCGAACAGCGACGAGGTGCGCCACATCTGCTTCGGATTCATATGCAGGTGGCGAATCGAGGTCTGGGTCACATCGCCGACGTCGACCGAGAAGATGGCATCCTCGTCGGCATGCTCGTTGATGGCGTCATAGACCTGGTAGAGCTGGAGCTCGCCGTCGCGCTTCTTCTCCAACTTATGCACGTAGGCGTTCCAGTTGGCGATGTTGGCAAGATTCGCCCTCCACCAGCCGGATTCCTCCTTCTCGTCCACATCCTCGGTGATTGCACGCAGGGCGTCGCCCGCATCGCCCAGAATGGCGACGTCGGCATTGTGTCGTTTGCCGAGTTTCGCGGGGTCGATATCTATCTGGATGAACTTGCGCACATTCTTGAAGAGGTTGGATACCTCGGCGAAGGGGTAGTTGCTGCCAACGAAGAGCACCGTATCCGCTTCCGGGAACACTTCGACGGACGGTTTCGTCGACACTCGGTTCGGACTGCCCAGCAGCGCTTCGAAGTCCGAAGGGAAGTTGTCGAAGCTGATGCCGGTATTGGCCAAAGGAGCCTTGATCTTGCGGCAGAGGTCCATCACGATTTGATGCTCGCCACGAGTACCGACTCCTGCGAAGACCAGCGGACGTTCAGCGGCGTTGAGCAGTTCGACCGCGGCCGCGATGTCGACGGTGTCGAGCAGGGGCTTCGGATACCTTCTGAAGGAATGCGCCGCGGAATACCAGCCATCGGCGGGAATATCCTCCCATCCCAGGTTCACGGGAATCTGCACGACGGCCACGCCGTTCTTGGAGTACGCCTGACGCATGGCCTCGTCGATGACGTGAGGCATCTGAGCGGCTGTGGAGACCTGTCGGTTGTATACGGCGACATCGGCATAGATGGGATTCTGGTTCATCTCCTGGAAGGTGTCCATATTGAGTCCCGCGGTGCCGAACTGACCGATCAGAGCCAGTACCGGCACATGCTCCTCGCGTGCGTCATACAGGCCGTTGAGCGTATGCGTGCCTCCGGGGCCGGCGGACCCGAAGCATACACCGATATGGCCGGTGTACTTGGCGTGCATGGAGGCGGCCATCGCGCCGACCTCCTCGTGTCGGACCTGGATGTAGTCGATGTTCTCGCGTTCCACGAAGAGGGCGTCCATCAGCGAGTTGATCGATCCGCCCGGAATGCCATACAGATGCTTGACCCCCCAGGATTCCAGAACCTTGACGGTCGCCACCGCCGCCTTGATGGTTCCTTCCTTGTGCTGGTTCGCCGTCCTGCTGTCGAATCCAAACTGAATGACGTTCTTGGCCATGATCGCTCCTTTGCGTCCTGTACATCCCTTACGTCCGCACATCAGTGCGAAGCTTCCTTGCCGTGCAGTTGAGCAGCTATGAGCTCTTTCCCGATGGTGTTCAATCGGCGTCACTACATTGTCTTTCTCAACACTGTGTCTTCCGCCACTGTGTCTTTCGCCGTATCCCAAGCGCTCCCCTGCACCGTTATGGACACCCTAACATTCACTGATTGGAGATTGCCCCGCCATTCATATGAGCTTCATCACATCCATGACGGCGCAAGCCCGTGACATGTCTCAATCTCCTCGGCATCGGCATGACCTTCGATGACGGTGATGCCTGTGCTGGCGGCAAGGACGCCGCATACGACATACTTTCCCCGACTTTCCCCGACTTGCTCCGGACAAACACGGTCCTTTCACGCCAGTGGCACGACATTCTCCCGCCTGACCGTTAGACTTGTAGCACTATGGCTGCTTTCACTTCATTGACCGATAGACTATCCGGGGCTTTCAAGCATCTGCGTTCCAAGGGCAAACTCACGCCCGCGGACATCGACGCCACCATTCGTGAGATACGTCGCGCCCTGCTCGACGCCGATGTCGCACTTGACGTGGTGCGCTCCTTCACAGCACAGGTCCGCGAACGCGCACTCGGCGAGGAAGTCTCGAAGGCTCTGAATCCGGCGCAGCAGATTGTCAGCATCGTCAATGAGGAATTGACGAAGGTTCTTGGCTCAGGAGTGGATAGGCCACTCAACTTCGCCAAGAAACCACCGACCATCATTATGCTTGCCGGTCTGCAGGGTGCGGGTAAAACCACCTTGGCGGGCAAGCTCGGCTATTGGCTGAAAGACACCGGGCACACGCCGTTGCTCGTCGCCGCCGACCTGCAACGTCCGAACGCCGTCACACAGCTTCAGGTGGTGGGGGAACGTGCCGGCGTACCGGTGTACGCACCGGAACCGGGCGTGCAGTCAGGTTCCTCGGACGTGGTCTCCCCCGGTCAGTCGACCGGCGACCCGGTGAAGGTCGCCCGCGATTCCGTGCGTCTCGCCCAGGACAAGCTGTATGACACCGTCATCATCGATACCGCCGGACGCCTTGGTGTCGATCAGGAGCTGATGGCTCAGGCACGCAATATCCGTGACGCCGTGCAACCCAACGAGATTCTGTTCGTCATCGACGCGATGATCGGCCAGGACGCGGTGCAGACCGCCAAGGCCTTTGACGAGGGTGTCGATTTCACCGGCGTGGTGCTCTCCAAACTCGATGGTGACGCCCGTGGCGGTGCCGCGCTTTCCGTCGCCAGCGTCACCGGCAAGCCGATTCTGTTCGCCTCGACAGGTGAAGGACTCAAGGACTTCGAGGTCTTCCACCCTGACCGCATGGCCTCGCGCATCCTGGATATGGGCGACATTCTCACACTCATCGAGCAGGCTCAGAAGCAGTTCGACGAGGAGGAGGCCCGTGAAGCGGCCGCGAAACTTTCCGACGGCAGTTTCGGTCTCGATGATTTCATGTCCCAACTGCAGCAGGTACGCAAACTCGGCTCGATGAAAAGCCTGCTTGGCATGATTCCGGGCATGGCGCAGCACCGCAAGGAACTCGAGCAGTTCGATGAAAAAGAAATCGACCGTACCGAAGCCATCATCAATTCGATGACCCCACAGGAACGCCACGAGCCGAAAATCATCAATGGCTCACGCCGCGCCCGCATCGCCTACGGTGCAGGCACCACCGTCTCGGCGGTTAACGGTCTTCTGCAGCGTTTCGAACAAGCCGCCAAGATGATGCGCCGTATGAGCAACGGCTCACGAGGAATGCCGGGCATGCCAGGAATGCCAGGCATGGGAGGGGCTGCAGGCGCCGGCAAAAAGGGCGGCAAGAAATCGAAGAAACGCAACTCCAAATCAGGCAACCCGATGAAGCGCGAAGCCGAGGAGAAGGCGCTGCGCGAGAGGCTGAGCGGCAACGGTCCGAAGTCCTCAGGATCGGCGTTCAGCAAGAAGCCTCAGACTCCCGCAGGCATGCCTGACATGCCCCCAAATCTCGGTGGCGGTCTTGGCGGCTTGCTCGGCAACTAAGAGCCTCTATGCTGCTGTGGCTTATCTGCGCGGTGATTGCCATTTGGATGGCATTGCGACATATCCCCTCCCGATGGGATGTGTATCGGCCCTTGCCCGAACTCATCGCGCTCATCCCATTGCTGTGGATTCCCACTGCCTTGATCCTGTTGGCATGCGTTCTCGCCGGAGCGGTGCCCCAGGGCATCACCGCCGCTGCGTTGCTCTGCGTGCAAGGGCTGTGGCATGCGGCGATGATCCTGGATATGCCGGGACCTTTGCTGAGACTTACAGGACTGCCCGAACGCCGGAGCACTGCCGAACATGGCGCGCACTCCGGGGATGCTCTTCATGTGATGACGCTCAATTGCCGCTTCGGACGGGCCGACCCGGTATCGGTCATCCGCACGGTTCGGGACAACCACATCGATGTTCTCGCACTTCAGGAAGTGACGCCGGAGTTGCTGCAATCCTTGGAAACAGCTGGATTAGACACTGAATTGCCGTATACCGTCACCGGAGCATCCCGTGACGACGACAACGGCGGCAGCAATGCGCTACTGCTGAGAGTCGAAGCAAATTCCAGTGAGGAATCCTCAATCACCTTGCCTGCTGCAGCGATACCGACCGCGACCCTGACACTCGGCGAAACCGGCATCCGCTTCGCATCGGCGCATCCGAAATCACCGGGCAGAGGCGGGAGATTCTGGCATCAGGGCATTCAGTCTCTGGGTGAACTGGGAGGATCACCGTCTCATTGGGATTCGGAACCCACCCCTTCCGACGCATGGTCGGACCAGCAGATTCCGGCTTCCGCAAAGACTCGAAGAGCGAGCGCAGTGGAAACGGTGCTGCTCGGTGATCTCAATTCAAGCCTCTACCATCCGGTTTTCAGGTCTTTGCTCCGCACATCGAGTTTCGTCGACGCATCCTATGAACTCGGCAAAGGCTATCACTACACATTCCCGTCATCCTGGCGGTGGATTCCGGCCTTGATAGAGATTGACCATGTTCTGCTCACACCGGGTCTGCGTCCGGTCGCCCTGAAGTCATTGCCGATACCCGGCTCGGACCATCGTGCACTGGTCGCATCGATACGCGTGGCCTGACCGCGTAAAGCCTTCTTTCTCCCTGTTAGCAGTACGAATACCGGAAACGTCCTCATCCCCCTCTGCGGTGGATGAGGACGTTTCCGGTATTTCAGAAAGACCAACAGCAGCCCCTCCTCAGTGATTCAACCTCAAGCATAACCTAATCAATACTCTATGTAAATATTATTACACCAATAGTAATTTTACCCACTTCATTAGAGAGTAAATATGGCCAAGAACACTGTACGAAAACACTTCCCGGGCCTTGCGGCGTTGAAATCCGCAAGTGCCAAGGCACTGGGCGCAGGACTCGCCTGCGTGCTGCTTGTCGGCACCGCGGTCACACCGGCATACGCCGATACGTCCGATGACCTGAAATCCTCCCTGACCAGCACATGCGTGGCGCAACTGGCGACGAGCGATTCCCAAAAGCCTCTTTACGAGAGCATCTGCGCGCAGATTGTCGACAAGACCTACGATGCCCTGACCAAGATCGACCGTGAAACCGCCCTGCTGGTCATGCGGCAGGTGGCATCTTCGGTTGCCGCCTACGCTCAGGAAATCAGCGAGAAGGTCCTTGCAGGGGACCTCGCCTTGGAGGATGTCGACGACGACATCAAGCAGACCATCGACAATCTCATCGACGAAGCCGGCGAACAGGTCAAGACCGCGGTTTCGAGCATGGTGTACGAAGAGCTGTACACCTCGCACATCGTTGACGGCAAACCTGGAATCGATGGCAGCAATCATACGAGCGAGTATTGGCAAGCCTACGATGCCGCTTATGCAAGCAATCTTGCTCTTATGCAAAACGAAGAGGGAGTCGCCATAGCTCAGCAAGCCGTGGCGGCAGCACAAGCAGAGTTGGATAAGAATGTATCCACCCTCAACACATATCAATCCCTTGTCAACGGCAGTCCCTCCATATTGGAACAAATTGCTAATGGTTCTGCAACTTACAGCAACGGGAAAATTACTTCAGGCGGGAGCATTGTTTCCATTACAGATGGTGGTTTGAAAATTGCCTTGGGTCTTCTTCAGGGTGCGAAAGACGCACTGACAAACTTCGACACCGGCAAGCAAAAGGCAACCGACTGTGTTAACCAAAAGGAAGGTAGCACATACACGGTACTAGGGTTGGGAACTTTCAGCTGCGTTGGAGGGGGCACGTTCTCGTCACAAAATGCGGCACGTAAAGCAGCCCAGACTGCACTCAGTACGACGTACACCGACCCAGCAAAGAACGCGCTTAATGATGCTCTGACGAGCGGCGTTAGCGCCGCTTCCAGTACCGCTAACACGGTTATCGACCAGATACGCTCCACAATTGGCCAACCAGCCGACCAAAGCACAGGTGCGGGAGCCACAGGTCTTTATCAAGCGCTCGCTGAAGTTGAAGCGGCTTTGAACAATAAAGAATTATCGGCCGAGGAGCGAGCTCGGCAGCTAACCCACACGACATCAGCATTGCCAGCAGAACAAGCCCAGCAGCTCGCCGCGAGCACCGCTGCCGAGGCCATCTCAACAGCCGTGGCATCGGCCGTTACCTCGGCATTGCATTCAGTCAAGCAGCAGCTCTTCGATGCCATCGAAGAAGCCGCCAAGCAGATTGCCGATGCCGTAAACGCCGCATTGGATGCCGCCGCGCAAGAGGCCAAAAAGCAACTTGAAGAGATTCGCAGCGAAATTGCGAAGATTCAGGCCGAGCTTCAGGACCTCGCCGACCAGGTCGAGCAGGGGGTCGAATCCGCAAAGCAGCGTTATGCCGAACTCTTGAGCCGTCTCGATGCCCTTGCCGACGAAGCTCGAAATATCGCCGGAAAGGTTATTGCCGGTGTCAACGACTTCAAGGATATGAGTGTCGCCGAAGCCCAGGCCGCAGTCAATCAGCTGCTGTCGAACATTCAAGACGGCATCGCATACGTTCAATCCGACGGTTTCCGTGAGGACATCCGCGAACTTATCGAGAAGCTGCTCAAGCAGGGAGAGGCCGTCATCGCGAACAACTGCTCGATGTCGAGTGCCGTAATCCGAGTTCTCATCGACAGAATCACCGCTCTGGACACGGAGGGCAAGCCCTCCCTGTCGGCGATTGCATCTCTTCTACTCGATGGCCTGAACAGTCTGAAGGAACGCGTTGACGCCCTCTGCCCCACAACCGTCAATCTCCAGGTCTGGACGGCGCAAAGCGCCGACCGCGAATACCTCGGCACCTCATTCAACACCGTCACCGGCACCTCGAAGGTCGAACGGGTCTATAACGGGCATGCCAAGCAGCTGAAGGCATCCGAGTATTCACTCGCCTACAAGGCGGCATCGGGAGCTAACGCCGACATCAGCGCCGCTGCAGGAGACTGGGTTGCTTCACAAGCCGAGCTGCAGCTCAGCCAGGCAGGAAGCTACACGATTTTCGTTCAGGCCACCTACAACGGCGATACGGCAATCGGCAAGGTCAACTTCACCATCACACCGGCTTCCATCACCATCACCGCCCACGACGCTTCGAAGAAGTTCGCAGAGACCGACCCCACCTTTGGATATTCCATCACTCAAGGCACGCTTCTCGGCTCCGACATCATCACCGGAACGCTCACTAGGGCAGCGGGCGAGAACGTCGGCACCTACGACATTCTTGAACCCGAAGGTGGCTTCAGCAATCCGAACTACGACATCACCTTCGTCAAGGGCACCTTCACCATCAAGAACAACCAGAGCATCGGTGACGTGTCGGATGCAATAGACAATCTGCCCGACAAGGTCACCACACGCAAGCAAGCGGACCTCGTAGCTCAAGTGACCGTACTATTCGAGGCCCTCAGCCAAGAAGAGCGCGCACAGCTTCCGCAGTCCCTTCTGCAGAAGCTCGCCCGTCTGCAACAGGAATCCGGTGTGGTGAACTCCACGCATGGCACCATCGGCATTGCCGGTCTGCCCTGGTATGTTCGTCTGATAGTCGATGAGCAAGACCTTGATGACGATAAACGGGCCTTGTTCTCCGATGCCATCGGAGAGAGGGAACTGACGGCGCTTTTCGACATTCATCTGGTCAATACTCTGACCGGCGACGAATACCGCCTGCCCGACGGTCAAAGCGTAACCGTCAGCATCAATGATTCGGAACTCGCCAAACGCAGGAATATGGTCATTGCACACCAGCTGGAAGACGGCAGCATCGAATTGCTCGACGCCAAGGCCAACGCGGACGGCAGTGCCGTGGAGTTCACCACGCACTCATTCAGTCTCTTCGGCCATGCGGCGGCCAAACTCAGCGCAGCAGAACAAACCGCGCTCCAGCAGGCCAAGGCTCAAGCCGCCGTCGCAACAAGCACGACGAAGCTTGCACGTACCGGCGCAGACATCGCCCTGGTGCTCTACCTGGTAGGAGCGATGGCCATCATCGGCGGCGCAATTACCAGAAGGTCCCGTTTGCAAGGCCTGAATCGGTAACAGCGAAGGTCTGACAATCTGATTGTCTCGACGCATAGGTGGGTCTGCCCGGACAGGGCAAGCCCACCTTTCGCGATGCAGCCGCCGTGCACACATCTGCCATCAACCCTCGTCCAATGCACCCGCACACTGTGAATGTGAATTCCGCTGTGGGAATCCCTCTGGAAGAGTGATTCGTGCATTCGGCCGCCAACGAGGAAGGTCGAAGCCCACCACCACACCGAGGTGGCGAAAAATCCGGTGCTATGCCTATAATTACCCATTGTTATTCATGCGGGCGGCGCCCTCTAAACCCGTACGCATGAGGACACGCCGAACGGGTGTCTGTGCCCCACACATTCACTACGCGAAGCACCCAAGTTAACAAGGAGAGCCATTTTGGCAACCAAGATTCGTCTGAAGCGTCTGGGCAAGAAGTTCTATGCCTACTACCGCATCGTGGTCATTGACTCACGCAAGAAGCGTGACGGCAAGGTCATCGAGGAGATCGGCACCTACGATCCCAACAAGCAGCCTTCGCTGATCCAGATTGATTCCGAGCGAGCACAGTACTGGCTCGGTGTTGGAGCACAGCCGAGCGACGCAGTATTCAACATGCTGAAGATTACCGGTGACTGGCAGAAGTTCAAGGGCCTGCCCGGAGCTGAAGGCACGCTGAAGACGCCTGAAAGCGGTGCAGATGCCGAGACCCGCGTTGAGCAGGCCGACAAGGAAGCACAGAAGCTGAAGGCCGCGAAGTCAGAGGCCGACGCCAAGGTCAAGGCCGAGGCAGCTGCCGCAAAGGCCGCTGAGGAGGCTCCCGCAGAGGAAGCCACCACCGAGACCGCCCCTTCGGAAGATAAGGCTGAGTAACATGCTTGCCCAGGCAGTCGAACATCTCATCAAGAACATCGTTGATTTTCCTGATGACGTCTCCGTCAAATCCAATGAGAACAGCCGCGGCGAATTGCTTCGTGTGCGCGTCAACCCTGAGGATATCGGCCGTGTCATAGGCCGCAGCGGCCGCACGGCCAACGCGATTCGTACCGTGTCACAGGCTTTGGCCGACCACAAGGTACGGGTTGACATCATGGATGTACGTAGGTGAACGGCTGACGTGAACGAGCACAACAGCAATGACGACCCTCAGCAGCGCGAGCTCCTGAGGGTTTGTCGTATCGGCAGAGCACAGGGTCTCAAGGGCGAAGTGAATGTCATGGCCTTCACCGATGAAGCTGAACGACGATTCGCACCCGGTTCCGTGCTTTCCACTGAGGACGGCCGCGAATTCACCGTGATTCGCTCGCGAAGCTTCAAACTGCGTTGGATTGTCCTGTTCAAGGGTGTCGAGGACCGCAATGCTGCCGAAGCTCTTAACGGTCTCGAACTGTTCTGCGAAGCGGACGATGCCGAAACCATGGCCGACGAGGATGCATGGTACCCGTCCGATCTGATTGGTCTGCAGGCTCGATTGGTCGACGGCAACGCACTTGGACTTCCTGAAGGCACCAGTGTCGGTACCGTCAGCGACGTTCTTGAGGGTGCAGCACAATCCATTCTTGAAATCACATCGCAGTCGGCGGATGGCGATGCCCTGACATCGCTGGTGCCCTTTGTCGATGAAATCGTTCCCGAAGTGTTTCTTGACGAAGGATATCTCACACTGGACCCTCCCGGTGGTCTCATTCCCGACCCGCAGGCGCTCGGGTGACTGCGGCTCACGCCATCTGAAAGCGGCAAGCCACGCTGTTGCGCCTCGCATTGCCGCAACCCTGTGCAACAGATTCGACACTGTGCGGTATCACACTCGACACGCCGAGAATGTGCAGCTTATCGTGCGTCATTGCACAGTTTCGGCAGAACAGCGACTCGGCAACCGATATGGTGAATACTATGCGTATCGACATCGTCTCCGTATTCCCCGAATACTTCCATAACCTCGATTTGAGTCTCCTCGGCAAGGCTCAGGAACATGGATTGCTACAGGTGCAGGCGCATGATTTACGCGATTGGACTCACGATATTCATCACTCCGTGGACGACACACCCGTGGGTGGTGGGGCCGGCATGGTGATGAAGCCCGAGGTCTGGGCGGAATGCCTCGACGAGCTCCTGGGGATGGATGACGCCGCAGAAGCGACCAAAGCCGAGCAGGCATCGTCCCCAGTGCTGATACTCCCGAATCCTTCAGCGCCGCTCTTCACGCAGCGCGACGCGACAGAACTCTCCCACGCCGAACACCTGATTTTCGGCTGCGGCCGGTATGAGGGCTATGATGCCCGGCTGCCCGAGTATTACCGCGACCAGCACATCGATGTGCGTGAATACTCGATAGGCGATTATGTGCTTAATGGCGGCGAGGTGGCCGTATGCGTCATGCTTGAGGCAATCACCAGACTGCTGCCTGGTTTTATGGGAAACCCGAACTCCATCGTCGAGGAATCCTATACGGGTGCACAGTCTCTTTTGGAGCATCGCCAATACACCAAACCGGCTCTTTGGAGAGGGCACGAGGCTCCACCGGTGCTGCTCAGCGGTGACCACGCCAAGGTGGACCGCTTCCGGAGAGACGATGCACTGACGAGGACCAGCGAAATCAGACCGGACCTCATCGAAGCTCTGAACTGCGCCGAGCTGGACAAGGCCGACCGCAAAACGCTCATGTCGCTTGGATGGGAAGTCAGCGGGACACACCCCAAGCCACTCGCCGACGCACACATGAAACAGCGAGCGTAGCGCCCACGAACAAAGCAATTGCCCTGTGTAAATAACACAGGGCAAATAACACAGGGCAAATTACGCAGGGCACTTGAGACAAGGTAATATCACGAGGCAATTACACAGCGTCAATTACACAGGGCAATCACACGGGGGAATCACACAGGGGAATCACACAGGGCGCTGAGAACCGGCAACATGCCACTCCTCTGTGCCCCAGTCATTGCCCAAGTCAGTGCTCAAGGACTCGGGTAGGTCTCGTCCTGGCTACACACGCCGTGTGGGTAGGACCAATCAGAGGCCGATGACCTTGACCCGCTCGTCGATAGGCAGCTTGTCTTTGGCCTGGGCGCGAGTGGACACTCCACCGAAGGGCATCTGAGCGATCAATCTCCACGTTCCGGGGATATCGAACTCCTCAGCCACCGCAAGGTCAATCAGGGGATTGTAATGCTGCAGGCTGCCGCCAAGACCGGCCTCGCTCAGTGCCGTCCACACGGAAATCTGGAGCATCCCGTTCGCCTGCTGTGCCCATGTGGGGAAGTTTTCCGCATAGGCGGAGAATTTCTCTGCGAATGCGTTCGTCACTTCGGAGTTGTCGAAGAACAGCACGGTCCCCTGGCCCGATGCGAATCCAGCCATTTTCTGCTCGGTCGATTCAAAGGGCTGGTCTTCGGGAACGACACCGCGCAGGGCCTTGAGCGTGATGTCCCAAAGCTTCTTGCTGGCATCACCGAAGAGCACCACCACGCGCTGCGACTGTCCGTTGAAGGAGCTGGGAACCTGCTCGGTGACCTGCTTGATCAGGTCAGCGACATCTTCGTTGCCGAGCGGTGACGTTTCGGTCAGAGCATACTCGGAATGCCGGGTGCTCAGCGATTTGACGATGCTGCTTTCAACTGCCATGTGAATCTCCTTGTGATTGACGGTCAGCGATATCTTGACGTAACTACATGTCTAAGATTAAGGATATTTCCGACCTTTCAGCCTTCAAAGAAGAGACGGTCAAGAATATCGTTTTCACTAACATTTTGTCAGTATGAGCGTTATCATGTACAAAACCATCCCCGCTTCATCGAGGCTGCGTCTACCGCATCCCATCGGTGATTGGAGGTGCTGAACATCAGCTTTCGAGCCGCTCGATGTAATACACGGCTGTTTCACCGTATTGCTTGCTTTGCCGCAAATCCCAACCTTCAGGAATCACAGGTTCGGGCGAACGGGTGGAACGCTCAACCACCATGACACCATTCCCCCGGATGACCTTCCTCGTAACAAGAGAAGCAAGCACATCGCGTATCTCATCGTCACCCAAGGCACACGGGGGATCCATGAACACCACGTCAAACCCGGATGATGGCGCATCCTCCTGCGTCGGGGCAGATGAACGCACAAAACGCTCAACAGTTCCCCTCACCACTCTGGCCGTGTCCTGCTGGAGCCACGAGGGGTTGCGCTTCAATGCCTTCAAGGACCCGGCAATCAACGCCGCAGCCTGAGCGGAGGATTCGACCGCCACGAGCGCGTTCGCACCCCGGGACAAGGCTTCTATCCCCAGAGCACCGGTACCTGCGTAAAGATCGAGAACCCGCGCCCCCTCCAACTCACCATACGATTCGAGGTGCGAGAATATCCCTTCCTTGGCGCGATCGGTCGTCGGACGGGTACCCGCCTTGGGAGCGGTCAGCTGAAATCCTTTAAATCTTCCGGAAACAATGCGCATAATCCCATTATCCGACGCTTCGAGCGAAAGCGCTGCAGCAACGCCGTCACATCTTCACCAGCGACCTCTGTGCGACCCTCAGGTGGTGGCGAGGAATGCCTCATTGCCGCGTATGAAATCCAACACGGCTCCGGCGAGAATCGTCTCATGCGAAAGTTCCGGGTCTCTGACAAGAAGTTCGGCAGCCTGTTCGCGGGCATGCACGACCACATCGGCGTCTTTGACCACGCGCAGCAGTTTCAATGACGAACGACCACCTGACTGTGCATCCCCGAACACGTCACCGGCACCGCGCAGCTCCAGATCCGCCTGGGCGATTTCCGTACCGTCGCTCGAATGTTCGATGATCGCCAGACGCTGCGCCGCGATAGAGTCCTGCTCCGCGCGCGATATGAAGAAGGCCCAGCTCTTGGTTCCGCCACGGCCCACGCGCCCGCGCAGCTGATGCAACTGCGAAAGGCCGAAGCGGTCGGCATCGAAAACCACGATGCAGCTGGCCTGCGGCACGTCCACTCCGACCTCGATAACGGTGGTCGCCACCAGCACGGGACTCTCCCCCGCCGCGAAATCCTTCATCACCTGCTGCTTCGTCTCATCATCATCGCGACCGGTCAGCGTGGCTATGCGGAGTCCCTTCAACTGCGGCAACGCCTGCAGACGACGTTCAATCTCCTCGACCGAGTGCAGAGGAACGGCCTCATTCTCCTGCTCAGAATCCTCGGGCGGCATCGGAGCGCCACCCTCCGGGTCCTCCTCGGCTTCACTGCTCTCATCGATACGCGGGCATACGATATACGCCCGCTCCCCTGCCTCCACCCTCTGACGGATATGCAGGAACATACGACTCATCGTGCTTCCATCGGCTTCTTGCACGACGATGGTGCGAATAGGCTTGCGTTCTCCAGGAAGCTCCCGGAGCTCCGAAATATCCAAATCACCGAACCATGTCAGCGCGGCGGTCCGCGGAATGGGAGTTGCGGTCATAATCAGCAGATGGGGCGCAATCTCGTTCTTCCGTCTCAGCGCCTCACGCTGCTCCACACCGAATCGGTGCTGTTCGTCGATGACCACCAACGCAAGATTCGGGGCTTGGAAGGTCGTGGAAAAGGCGGCATGCGTGGCTATGACTATGCACGGCTCTCCGCTCGCGGCCAAAGCCAGCACTTTGCGACGCTGCGCCAGTCGCATGCCACCCGTAAGCAGCACCACAGGCACGGTATTCTTCGCCTCGCTCCCAGCTCCGGCAGTCTGCCCGACGGATAACTTCTGCACCATATCGGATATCGTCTGATAATGCTGTTCGGCAAGCACCTGCGTCGGTGCGACCAGTACCGCCTGATTGCCCGAATCGACCGCCTGCAGCATGGCCGCAACGCACACGACGGTTTTTCCCGAACCCACTTCGCCCTGCAACAAGCGTTGCATGGGATAAGGCTTCGCCATATCCTCCTGAATAGCATCGATAACCTCATGCTGCCCTGCGGTCAGGTCGAAGGGCAGGGAGGCCACGAAATCCTTCGGAAGCCTATGCTCTTCATCCACCGGGCAAGCGTAACCGGGCGTGGCACGAACCCCTTCACGCGAGCGAAGCAGCGCGGTCTGGGAGATGAAGGCCTCCTCGTAGCGCAAGGTCGCGATGGCCTTCGCGAATTCCTTGGCATCCGTGGGCTCATGCATCGCGACAATCGCCTCGGCACGATGCATGGCACCATTCGACAGACGGATATCTTCCGGGACGATATCCGGTATCGCTCTGCCAAGCTCCTCGGCGGAGACCTTGCGGTCATCGCCTCCCCTCTCGTCCGCATCGGCGAGAGCATCGGGATTCGGGGACGTCGAGGTTCCAACCGTTTCATCCGATTCGGCCAAAGCCTGCAACATCGTCAGGATGGATTCATGGATATGCTCGGAGGATATTCGCGAGTTCGCGTGATACACCGGCCGCGGCCGGGAAACTCTGGCGAGGCCTTCATCGGCGGTGCTGACATCCTTGCCTATCACCAGAGTTTCGGGATGGGTGAACTGCAGACGGTCGTTGAAGAAGCTCGATTCCCCTTGCACGACGATGGAGCTTCCCTGACCGAGTCGTGAACTGAGCCAATCCACAAAGTGTTTTTTATAGCTGAAGAACACCAGATTTGCCGATGACGGTCTGACGGAGTGTTCCAGGGCGAATTCCGTATCATCCACCAGAGCTTCAAGTCTGTATCCTCGGCGCGCGGCCAGCGGCCTGACTCTGAGTTCCCGAACCACTCCGGCGAAGGCCGCGGCTGTGCCTACGGTGATGCTGCGTAACGGCAGCAGCGGAACCGGGTCCGTCACTCTGAAGGGGTAGTAGGTGATGGCGTCATGCACGGTCAGCACGCCCAGCGATTTGAGCGCTCCCACCCGACGTCGGTTCGTCATCAATGATGAAACCGTAGTGTCCAGGGAAATACTCATGGCATCCATTCTCGCCAACCAACTCGACACCACGCAACATCGCGCACCATCGTCGTTTGTGTAGGGATTTTCATCGATACTCCGAGTATTGATCCTGCAAAACAGCCTTTTTGCAAAGCCGATCCCTGCGGTCTGTTTGCAAATCCCTACAGAACCGGCCGCATCCGGGAATATGGGTATACCAATGCCCCTGTGACATAATCACAGGGGCATTGGTATACCAAGTAATACGCACATCTTCTTGATTGCTACGCAATCCTTCGCGCCGTTTGCAGGCGCTCACCTCGCCAGTGTGAAGCGCACCGCACTTCACACTGTACGGCTCAGCAGAGGTGGTGAATCAGGCTGCTACGCGCTGAATCTTGCCTGCCTTGAGGCATTTTGCGCATACGCGCACGCGCACGTTCTGACCTTCAACAGTGGTACGAACCGCCTGAAGATTCGGACGGAAGGTGCGCTTATTGCGGATATGCGAATGTGAAACGGAAAAACCGGTCTGCGGTCCCTTACCGCACACTGCGCAACGAGCTGCCATGTTGACTCCCTAGAATCGTTAACGTTCAAGTCTTTGGTGTTCACCTTACCGGCACATGACCGGCAGAACACACAACTTCACTAGGATAGCGCCTCTTACACAGATGCGCAACTCCTGCTCCATTCCAATAGCGATCGCGTCTATCCGTCGAGACTACGACCTCTTCTTCTCGCCGTCGTCAAGCACCTCGAAAACAACATTCGTGACACCGCACAAGAGCCCTCCGATAACCCAGGCCATCCAGAAGGGAAGACTCAAACCGAAGAAGCCCATGTTCGAGGGGTCTCCCCCGAATAGCACCAACAGACCCACTATCGTGGCGACAATCATAATCACACTGCAGACGGCACCGCTTATCCGACCGTATTTGCCGTGTGAGGTGTGTGATGTCTGTTCCTGCTCCGATTCCTGGTTGTACTCATCGATATCCAGCATGCCATGACGAACACCGAAGAGGATGAAGCAGAAGGTACCGATGCTCACAGCAAGCAGCAACACGGTTGTCGCCGCATTCGACCACCCCACCGCAGTGTTTCCGGCTCCATCCACGGCATCCGAGAACACCACCACGGCGACACCTGCCAAAATGCAGGCAATGCCGATGACTATGCCTACCGCCAGCTGCCTGGCAGACTGCGCATGGTCCTCATCAGTATAGAAGTTTTCCACAAAGGGATGCTTCCGCCTGAACTCGGCATGGCTCATCCCCGCAGGGATAATCAAGGCCAGACCAATCACGATGGCGATGAACATAATCGCCACGGCAAAGAACATCCCCGTCCCTTCCTCCGAACCTCCCTCATCGAAGAGCGGCATGAACGCAGTCCCCGCGATGAGCGCCGCAACACCCGAAGCGATTCGCAATGCGAAGGATTTTCGATGCGCATCGTAACCGGTGATGTCCGTGGCAGGGGCACGACCCGTGGCGGATGACGCCATCGAGGTCATCGAAGCCGCAAGCATGGTTGCCGTTCCGGTCGATGGCTCTCCATCAGGTCGCATCCCCGCGTCTGCCTCATGCGTCTGTCCGCTGCCGCGAATGGCTTGTGGATTGTTCACGTCTCCGAGCACCAGGTCGTCGAGCGTGCATCCGAAGAGGTCACAAATCATCAACAGCTTATCCATCTCCGGATAAGCCTTCTCCGATTCCCATTTGGATATCGCCTGCCGAGAGACACCGAGCAGCATGGCAAGCCGTTCCTGTGTCATATTCCGTTGCGAACGCAGGCTCTGCAGATTGTTACTAAACCCCATCGTCGTTCCTCTCCCTAAAAGCGTTGGGCTGGAGTGCTCGTTCGGATTGTTTTCTTCAGAGCGCTGCACCCGATTCACTCCACCCAATGCTGTGTAATGATTCAATTCTCCCGGAATATGGACCATGCCGCCACCAGCTTCGGGTTGCATGGGCAAAATGCAACCGCACGTTGTCCGCAACCACAGGTTGCATCCGCATCATTGCAAGCATTGAAGGACTGCTTTCAGCCATCTCTCAAGGACTATTCATTCTCCGTTCACGCCTTTTCAGCCTCTCGGACACCCGCGGTTGTTAGCGTGCCGAGCAGTGGTCGAACCGGTTTTCCGATGAGACGTCGAATGACGAACACAGCACCACATGTATGCAAAGGACAGGTATGGCGGGCACGAACCCAGTCGCACAAGAAGCATCCGGTCTGCCGACTGCGTTGCAGAACGACGCACAGTCACACGACATCAGTCCGAACGGCGACCCCACGCAGATGACAGAATCGCAGGCCGATTCCGCCAGGTCCACGATGACCCCCGAGGAGAAGCGCTGGATACTCTACGATGTGGGCAACTCCGCCTTCGTGCTGCTGTCCACGGCCATCATCCCCATCTATGCGGATTCGCTGCTCAAACAGGCCGGAGAGAGCAACATCGTTTCGACGTGGGGTTACGCCCAGACAGCCGCCGCATTGGTCATCGCGCTGCTGATGCCACTGCTTGGCTCAATAGCGGACATCCAAGGAATGAAAATCAAGTTTTTCCTCGGGTTCTGCGGAACCGGCATGCTGGCCTGCTGTGCGCTGGCGCTCCCGTTGTCTTGGCTGCCTTTTCTTATCCTCTGCATCATATCCTCGATAGGATTGAACGGTTCTCTCACCTTCTATGATTCGATGCTCGTCGATGTCACCAGCGACGAACGCATGGACCGCGTCTCCTCGCATGGCTTCGCATGGGGGTACGTGGGTTCGACCGTGCCCTTCATCCTCTGCATAGCCCTGATTTTCGTCGGTCCTCAGATGTTCGGCATATCCACGGCCGAATGCACGCGCATTGCCTTCATCGTCACCGCGTTGTGGTGGGCCGCGTTTACGGTCCCGTTGGTGAGAAGCTACCGCCAACGACATTTCCGTGCCACGGCCTCACAGATGGGCAACAGCATCCGTCAGAGCTTCGGTGAACTACGCACCACACTGATGCGTATCGCGCACAACAAATCACTGCTGCTGTTCATGCTGGCGTTCTTCCTCTATATCGATGCGGTCAACACGATTATCGCCATGTCGACGTCCTACGGCACACAGCTCGGCATCGATTCCACCCAGATGGTCATGGCTCTCCTGGCGACGCAGTTCGTCGCGTTCCCCAGCGCCATCATCTACGGCAGATGTTCGGGAAGATTCGGCGCCAAACGCATGATCGTCATAGCGGTCATCGCATATATGGCCATCGTGTTCTTCGCGGCCTTCCTGCTGCGCACCGCCACCGCCTTCTGGATTCTGGCCATAGCCGTGGGATTGTTCCAGGGCGGCATACAGGCATTGAGCCGCTCCTATTACGGCAGATTGATTCCCAAGAACCGTGCGAACGAGTATTTCGGCTTCTTCGACATCTTCGGGAAATTCGCCAGCGTACTGGGCACCTTCCTTGTCGCCCTCATCACCAGCATCACCGGCAACCCCAGTCTGGGTGTGCTCTCCATCGGCATACTGCTGGTCGGAGCCCTGATTCTTCTCGGCTTCCAGAACGACCCGACGGCCTCGAATACAACACCCGCAACAGTGTGAGCTCTTTACGAATCGGCCAAAACGGTGAACTACACTTATGACCCATCACATGACCGATGAAGAACAACAAAACGGGGTTTCATGGTTTCACCTATTATCTCCGACGCCATCAGAACGATGCCGAAGGCCGAACTGCATCTGCACATCGAGGGGACGCTCGAACCCGAACTGGCTTATGAACTCGCCGAGCGCAACAAGGTCGAGCTTCCTTTCGCCGGACTCGAGGACCTTCGCCAGCGCTACCATTTCACGAATCTGCAATCCTTTCTCGACCTCTACTACGAACTGATGAACGTGCTGCGCACCGCCGACGATTTCAAAGATCTCGTCCTTGCGTACCTGTCCAAGGCGCACGAGCAAGGCGTGGTGCGCAGCGAGATATTCTTCGACCCTCAGGTCCATGTCGAAAACGGGATTGACATCGACACCGTGCTCGACGGCCTGCTGGCCGGCACCCTGCTCGGACGCGAACGATACGGCATCAGCTGCGGTCTGATTCCATGCATCGTCAGGGACATGCCTGTTCAATCCGCAGAAGAAATCGTCGACGCTCTGGCCCCGCGAGCCTCGGAACTGCTCGGGCTGGGGCTGGACTCGGCGGAAGTGGGATATCCACCGGAACTGTTCGGTGATGTGTTCGCGCGGGCCAGGGAAATAGGCTTGCACCTGGTCGCCCACGCCGGTGAGGAAGGCCCTGCGGAGTATGTCTCGCAGGCGGTGCATGACTTGAAGGTGGAACGTGTGGATCACGGCATCCGTTCCGTTGAGGACGCCGAACTGTTGAATACGATACAAGAGCGGGGCATCGCCTTGACCTGCTGTCCTCTGTCGAATCTCAAACTCAAGGTGGTCAACGATCTGGATGAGCTGCCATTGCAACGGCTGATTGACAGCGGAGTGTCGATTACCGTCAATTCGGACGACCCGGCATACTTCGGCGGATACATCGCCGACAATTACGACGCCCTGGCGGAATTAGGCTTCACGCTCCCCCAGTTGGCGCAATTGGCCGAAAACTCCCTGCACGCCGCCTTCGTGGACGACGATGAGCGCGACGGCATGCTGAAGGCCTTTTCGCTCTGGGCACAGACTCACAAAGACCTGCTCGTATAAACCCTCCGGTGCCGTTTCACAGGGCTTTGCCGCACTGACTCCACGGCACAAGGGGTGTCACCCGTACTCGGGTTCCAGACTTCCTTCCCCCGCGACCAAGGCTTGCAGGATACTCCCAGCATATGGGCTATCGACGTTCAGATTGTGCTACCTATAATAATGTTAGTAACACTCATAGAACGCAGACGAGGCGGTAAGTCTGCCCGCGCACACCGGGGGATACGATGCGACGCAGAGCGACCGGCATAGCCATAGGTCTTGTGGCGATATGCGCCATCATCGTGGATATGTTCATGCTGTTTTTCAAACCCAGTATGGACGCCACATCGGCGAGCGACCAGAGCGCCGAAGCACAGGCGAACGCCAGCAAAGGTTCCTCATCCGACGCCGCCTCAGCATCAGACTCAGCCTCCGATTCCGCCTCAGCATCCGGCGATAGCGCCGCCACGTCGAACGGACTGGCCGACGGCACCTACACCGGCGAATTGGTCAGCACCAATCGCGGAGATGTGCAGGTCCAGATTACGGTGTCCGCCGGGACCATCAGCACAGTGACAGCCATCACCTATCCGAGTGAAACCCAACAATCGCGAAGCATCAGCGCAAGGGTGATACCCACCTATGAGCAGGAGGCCGTGACGGCGCAAAGCGCCGATATCAAGCTGGTGAGCGGCGCCACGGAAACATACACCGGTTTCACGGGCTCGTTGCAGGATGCCATCAACCAGGCGGAAAGTGGAGATGTGGAAAGCGGAGCTGTGGAAAGCGGAGGGTCGTGATGACCGGCAAAGGCTCTCCCGGCGAACGCCGACCCGCCGTGCAGCAGAATCCGGAGGTGCAGACGGATTCCACAGTGCTCGCGAGCTCAACCGTGCACACGAATTCAACCGTGCTCACGGATTCCACCATGCTCGTCCACGTTCTTGACGTGATGAACATCCCCTTCACCATCATGGTCAAGCCTTGGAAACAGTCAGAATACGAATTCCGCCGTAACCGACGTATCACAGCCGAGACGACCCGACTGGCGGTGGGCGAAATCGAAGGTTTCCTGCACGAGGTCGACAGACGCTTCTCGCCATTCAAGCCGGACTCGCTCGTTTCGCAAGCCCGACGAGGCGATTGGTCGGCGCTGCTCGATGACGGTGATTTTCAGGAGATCTACGCCAAATCGGCACTGGCGAAAACACTCACCCACGGCGCCTTCGACGCGTTTCACCAAGGTACTTACGACCCTACCGGCCTGGTCAAGGGATGGGCCATCGATAAGGCCACAACCCGATTCCTCTCCCCCCTCGTGACAACCTGCAACGATGAGGCACACGGAACGACCGGAGACGAATTCCAGAAATCACCAGTGGAAGCGGTGGCGCTCAACGGCGGCGGAGACATCCGCGTGGCCGTTTCCCAGCACAGCGACCACATCTGGAATATCGGCATCGAAAACCCCGAGGACACGGGCCGGATAATTGCCAGAAGCAGCATGCACAACGGCGCCGTGGCGACATCGGGATTCAGCAAACGCGGGCGACACATCACGCATACGACCAATAGAGAAGTGCTCAGGCAGCTTACCGTCATCAGCGACAATCTGGAAGACGCCGACATGTGGGCCACCGCAGGAATCGCCTCCGGTCTTGATTCGTGGACCCATATGGCCCGTGACCATGGGCTCAACGCCATCGCCGTCAGGGAGAACGGCGAAATCCTGCAATTCACGGACGGCATGAAAATCAGTCGAAGGCACACAGCCAACCCCGACACGAGACCACATGAGGAGCCAACATGCTGAGGAAACTGCGCATACCACTGACCCTGACATGGCTGACGGTGATGTTCGTCATCCCGATGCCTCTTCTGGTGTTGCTCACCAACGGGCTCTCCCCGCTGTATGCGGATTCCGCACTGGCGATTCAATCCGGAATGATTGCCTACTGCTGGATGCTGACCGCGGTGATACTCAGCACGCGTCCGCACTGGCTGGACAGACTCATCGGCCTGCCCAACATCTATATGATTCATGGGATACTCAGCCTCGGTGCGATTCTGTTGGCGGCGCTGCACCGCAACGCCCTGCCCTCGAGCGGCATCATTGCACTCACCGGCAACGCAGCCTTCTGGATATTCATTTCTATGGCCGTATGGTCGATGGTGTTCATGGCCGGATGGCTGACCACAAGGGTGCCGCTGCTCGCTCGTGTCAAGAACGCCGTGGAACGGGTGTTCAAGCATGAATTCTCGGTGTGGTTGCATCGCCTGAATCTGGTGGCCGTGACGCTGATATTCATCCACGTCCAGCTGATTCCCATCGTCAACACCATCAGGCCCTTCATGATAGCCTTCGACGCCTTCTCCGCGCTGGCAGCCGTCCTCTATATCCGAGCAAAGCTCGTACAGAGATTCGGCGCGCATCGTGGCAAGGTCGAGGCCTTTCACACCATCGCCCCCGGGGTCCTGGAAATCGACATTCATCTGCCCGGGCTCAAAGCTGCATGGGAAGCCGGCGATTTCGCCTTCATTCGCTTCCCCGGAATACGAGGCCTTCGCGAATACCATCCATTCTCCATCGTCAACGTGCCATCCAGGAACGCACGACTGCGTTTCGCCATACGCGGCGACGGAGATTTCACCCGCGCGCTGCCCGAGAAACTCACCGAGGGCGCAGCGGTCGAAGTGCTACCGCCCTTCGGTCGATACCAACGTTTTCTCGATGAGCGCGATGCGGCACGGCCGATGGTAATCCTCGCCGGTGGAATCGGCGTGACACCGCTGTTGCCTGTTGCTCTGGCATACGAACGCTCCGGACGTCCGATTCGTTTCCTGTATTCAGCCAGGAACACCGACCAGCTGCTGTATGCCGAGGAACTCGAGCGTTGGGCGACGGAGGATAGGTGTGAGCTCAACATGCAGGCGGGCCGTTTCACACCTGAAGAGCTGAGGGCCGCGATGATGCCGAATGCGGTTTATCTCATCGGCGGCCCGGCCAGGATGCTGAGAAGCACACGTCGTCTGCTGGTGTCGCGAGGCGTACGCGCCGACGACATCTGTTATGAACCCTTCACCTGGTAATCACGAAACACCAATAATGCCCGAGCAATCATGAAGGCTGTGTAAGTGCTTGAGACACTTCATGCGTAGCATGATTCACGGCACGTATGGTGGTTTGCGGAAAGTCATGACCCGACGCTCGTCATACGCTGAAGGAGCCCTATGGAAGCATTATGGGAAGCGGTGTCGCGCTGGTTGGCGCAGTATTCCGACAGAATCATCATCTTCGCGGTGACGCTGCTCGTCACCGTTGTCATCACCAAAATCGTCGGCAAGGCGTTGCAGACATTGCTGGACCGTTCCCAGATACCCAGTGCCACGATATTCGTGAACATCGTTCTGGCAGTCATCTGGATTATGGCGGCGATGACGGTCATGCAGCCGGTTTTCGGTGTGAATCCCACCACCTTCGCCACTGCACTGGGCGTCAGCGGCATTGCACTCTCCTTTGGTCTCAAGGACACCATCGCCAACATCGTCGGAGGATTCGGCCTGATGATGGGCAAAGTCATTCAGCCGGGCGACGTCATCTCCATCGCCGGAACCAACGGCACAGTCAAGGACGTCACTTGGCGGCATACCATCGTGACCGAACTCTCCGGCAATGAGATGTGGATTCCCAACTCCGTGCTGAACACGGCGTCTCTGGAAAAGCTCACGCTGAACGGAGACACGATGATTCGCATTCCGATGGTCATCAGAGGCGACAGCGACCCGGACAACACCGCCCGTGAAATATTGGCTCTTGCGTCGCAGGCCTCCAATGGCATGACGCTGTCCTCCATTCCCTCGGTGGTGCGATTCCAAGGATTCACACCCTACGGCGTCAGCGCCGAACTATGGCTGTTCGCCAAGCCGGAAGTGCTGCCCGCGATGGTGCAGGATGCGGTCGTGCGGTCGCTCATAGGCCAGGATTTTCTGGTCCAGGACCCCTCGCAACAGACTGCTTAGGCACCCAATTCTCGCTCATTGACATTTGTGTAGTGATTCCAAAGTACAGTGACGCGAAAACGGCCTTGCCTCAGTGCAATTCCAAGGTTGCTTCAGAACCGAACAGCAAGTCTGCCAGGAAATCCCTACACAACCGTGCCTACCCCGACGTCAGGCCTCATCCCGATGCGCATGAATCCAGGAAATCGCCAATTGCGTGCGGTTGGACATCCCCAGTTTCGCCAGAATATCGCTGATGCGATTGCGGATGGTGCCTTCGCTCAGGAACAAGCGTGCCGCGATATCGTGGTTATCCAATCCCTGAGCGACCAGCGCCGCTATCTCCCGTTCCCGGCAGCTCAACGCCGACAACCGTCCGGACTCCTCATGATGCCCGGATGCTGATGTGCGGACGCCTTCGATCGGCAACTGGGAAAGCGCCTGCGCACCAAGAACGACCTGTCCCGCCATGACAGCCTGCAGGGCGGGAAGCACGGAAGACACATCCTGCTTGATGAGATACCCCTTGCCTCCTATGCTCAATGCCTGCTCGATGTAGGATTTGTCAGCGAAGGTGGTCAGGAACAGTATCCGCGCCCCGTCATCCTCACCGATAATGCTGCGTGCGGCGTCCAACCCGTTGCCACCCGACATCTGCACATCCATGAGCAGCACATCCGGCGGCATGCGCCTGTAGCTGTCCACGGCATTCGCGCCGTCGTATGCCGTCCATATCACCTCCACGCCGCCGCCTTGCATCAGTATCGTCGACAGCGACGAGCAGACTATCGGATCGTCATCGACTATCGCGACCCTCATCGCACACCTCCCGGTCTCGGTCATCAGCTTCTACTCGTACCAAAGCTTGGCGCCGCAATACCATACGACGTCGCGTCTTTCGACGATACGCCATCTCGAACCCCGCCCTGCCAAGCCTGCTTGGGGATGGAAACGAACACCCGCCACCCTCCAGCGTAAGGCCCGCACAACGAGGAGCCGCCAAGCTCCCTTGCACGGCTATCGATATCGGCCAGCCCCATACCGCGATGATCGTTTCGCAATCCGTCCGCACCGACCGTCCGCAGCATCTCGCGCCCGCTTCGACCATGCATCGTATGCCCACCGCCATCATCCTGCACCACCAGCTGCCACAGGGCGGGCATGTCACGAAGCACCACGTCGACACGGTGGGCGGCACTATGACGCAGCGCATTGTTCAACGCTTCGCGAATCGACATGGCAAAGCACCGTGTTACCGCGACCGGCGCATCGTCAATCCCATTTTCCAAGTGCACACGCAAGGCATCCGGCGCTTCCTCCGCAGTGATATCCGCGTTCCCCCGGCCCAGGTCAAGGCTGTGCGCAGCCACATCGATTTGGTGGATGAAATCGTTGCCCTGCTCATCCAGGTCGTGGACCGATTCTCGCAGCATCGTCATGGCTTCCGCAATCGTCTCTTCAAGAGATTCGAATGCTTTGGCGCCCGAAACATCGCCTGCGGACCGGGCCATCACCAGGTCGGCGTGCGCCTGCATGATTCCCCTCGTCAGCAGGTGCCCTACGCTGTCGTGGATTTCCCGCGCGATTCTGGTGCGTTCGAGCAATGTCGCATGCTGCACCGAACGACTCCGTTCGGCTTCCCTGTCGAGTTTGTCTGTGTGGATGCGTCTGAGCGCGTCCTTCCTGGCATCGTCAACCCTGATGAGATGCAGCGAGGCAATGCGCATGGACGTCATCATCAGCCCCAGCCCGAAGGCGATGACGCTCGATAACGCGATGACTGCACGTAATCCGAAATCGCTGCCATCCCCGTGCACCAGGCACGCCGCCACCGAGACAATCCACATGCAATACACCAGCCAGCGCAGGAATCGAATCCGCCGCATGGCCTCCGCACCCCGGTACATATCGTTCTGCCGCTGCCGATCACCCAGCACCGCGCCGACATCGCAGGAGGAAAGCGGCAGAAAGGGAACAAGCACGGGAAAGATGATGCTGGCAAGCAAGAAAGCCATGGTCGGCAACGCCACATACCAACGTGGCGTGCACCACTCGCTGAACGCACTGACCGATACCGACATCAGCAGCGCCACAATCAAGGATGCATCGAGCACACCGCCCGAAGCCATCAATCCCAAGGTGATGCAGAGCGACCACAGCAAGAGTTTGACTGCACCGCGCCACATCGCCTCTCCATCCCTCCGACAAGCCTGTTCTGCAAGCGTATCCCACCTGGCCGCCATCCAGAACCGTCCGGCGCCATCCGCCGAGCAAAGCGCCGGGACGACGAATGAGATGACAAACGTCACGATATTCGGTGACGGCACTCACTGTTCGCCTGCTCGACGGTATGCGAACATACCAAGTATGAGCACCGAAATCTCTGGCAGCGGGAACACCGCGACGACGGACACAACCCTCGCCGCACCCGAATCATCCCTTTCTCGCACCGACCCTCATCCGCAACCAGCAAGCGATGACGATGTGGTCGCGGTCACAGGGCTGGTCAAACACTACGGCGACATGCTGGCCCTCGACCATTTCGATATGCATGTCCGTCAAGGTGAAATCTTCGGCCTGCTCGGACCGAACGGCTCGGGCAAGACCACGGTAATCAACTGTCTCCTAGCGCTGCTGACCTACGAAGCCGGAACCGTCTCGCTGTTCGGTAAGGCAATGACGCCAGTGTCATACGGCCTGAAACGCCGCATCGGGGTCGTTCCCCAGAATGTCGCCGTGTTCAACGAACTCACCGTGCAAGAGAACATCGACTACTTCTGTTCGCTCTACGTGCCGGATCGCCGGGAACGCGACCCTCTAGTTCAACAGGCCATCGCCTTCGTAGGGCTGGAGGAGTTCACCAAGTTCAGGCCCGGCAAACTCTCCGGTGGGCTGATTCGTCGGTTGAACATCGCGTGCGGCATCGCACATCGACCCGATGTAATTCTTTTCGACGAGCCTACGGTGGCGGTGGACCCGCAAAGCCGCAACGCGATTCTTGAAGGCATCATGCACCTGCGCGATGCCGGTGCCACGGTGGTCTACACCAGTCACTACATGGAGGAGGTCGAGCAGATCTGCAGCAGAATCATGATTATGGATCACGGCAGACGCATCGCCCTCGGCAGTGCGGACGAGCTCAAGGACATGATCGACCTCGGCGAGCGCATCACGATCAACACGTTGGATCTCAGCGTGGAAACCTTGAGGTCCCTGGAGGCACTGCCCTTCGTGGTCAAAGCGGAATACGACGGCACCGATCTCAAGGTCGCGTGCCGACGTGGCGAACGCAATCTCGCGGACCTGCTGGATCTGCTGAACAGCACCGGCACCAACATCGGACACCTCATATCCAGACCTCCATCACTCAACGACGTATTCCTCGAATTGACGGGTAAGGCATTACGTGATTAGTCAGGAATCGGCTCAACGCATCGGGGCATTGGAGGGGTTATCGTGTGGACGACTGTGAAGACCACCATCAAGGTCAATCTGCGGGAGAAGAGCAATGTGTTCTGGCTCTTCGCATTCCCGCTTATCCTTTCCAGCCTGTTTTTCGGCATGTTCAGCGGTCTGGGCGGAGACGACATCGCGCCGCAGCGCATGGCCGTCGTTCAGGATTCCAACTTGAGCAAGGTCTACGGGGCGCAATCCTTTGTGGACGCGATATCCGGCAGGGACGGCGGCAGCAACGGCCCCGGGCAGACATTGATTTCGGCGCTTCCGGTGGAATCAGTCCGCGCCGCCGAGGCCTCCGTCAGACAGCACAGGTCTGACGGTTACCTGTACGCCACGGATGACGGCAAACTGTCAATGGCCATCGCCGACACGGTTGCCGCGAACGCCAACAACCCTATATCCACCACGAGCTCGTCCGTAACGATCACCGCCCTGCACAGCATGATCGGGCAATTCAACCAGAGCGTCTCGATCGCCCGATCCATGGCCGGAACCGCGCAACAGCAACGGTCAGAAAGCTCAACGACGGCCGGCACCAGTTCGCCGGCTGGCGCTGACGTTGACGGCACGACTTACAGCTACACCTCGGACCGCACACTCACCCACTTCGCGCCCGACCCCTTCGCACGCTACTATTACGCGCTGCTGGGCATGACCTGCCTGATGGCGATGACCTTCGCCGCCGTCTCGATAACACTGTCGCAGGCGAATCTATCGCCGCTCGGAGCGCGGCGCTCGATAGCGCCTCTCTCTCGTTGGCGACAACTGACCGCCACATTCCTCGCCTGCTGGCTGGTATCCTTCATCAGCCTCACCGTGGCATTCCTATACATCAGATTCGTATGCGGCGTCTCGGCCGGAGGCAGAGAGGCGATGGCCATCGTCGCAGTCCTCATCTCGTCCTTCGTCGCGACGGCAGGAGGTCTGCTCATCGGGGTGGTACCAAGGTTGTCCCAGGGCGCGAAAATAGGACTATGCACCAGCATCTCCTGCATCGGCGCACTGTTCGCGGGGTTGTATGGGCAGTTCGCCATGAATGTCAGCGACAGCATCAGCGAAAAGGCTCCGGCTCTGCACCTGCTGAATCCGGTGAAACAGGTATCCGACCTTTTCTATGACCTGCTGTACTACGACAGCTATCAGCCCTTCCTGCGCACCACCGGGATCATCGCCATCATGAGCGCCCTCTTCCTGGGCGCGTCCGTCGCACTGCTGAGGAGACAACGCTATGAATACCTGTAAAGCGGCACTGCGCATTCTGTGGAGTCACAAGCTCTATCTGTTCATCTACATGTTCGGCCTCGGCACGCTCATGCTCGTCATGGGTTCCTCCGCCATCACTTCCGCCGACGGCCAGAGCGGTTCCACGGCCAGTCTCGAATTGGTCCGTCCCCGCATAGCGGTCATCAACACCGATGGCGGCAAACTCGGCGAGGGGCTCAGCGACTATCTGGCGCAGACCTCACATATCCTGCCGTTGTCCGATGACGCGCAGAGCCTTCAGGATGCCGTGGCACGCAATTACGTCGACCTCATCGTCGTCATACCCTCCGGCTATTCCCAGGACTTCACGAGTGCCGCCGCCGCAGGTGAGCGCCCGCCCACGGTCCGCACCACCGTGAGCTACACCTCAGGAAGCGGTTCTCTGGCGAAAATCAACGTGGACGGATATTTCAGCCAGGTACGGACGGTGCTGCGTTCCGGTCAATCGCAGGAGTTGTCGAAGGCCATCGATGTCGTCACGAAGCATATCGAGGACTCACCCCGGAACACATCGATAGACACCGTGAAGACCGGAGACGAATCCGGCAAGTCACTGGCGAATGGCTTCGGCCTGGTGATGAAGCTCTCCATCTATCCGATGTTCACGGCGATGACGGTATGCGTGTCGTTGCTCATCGGCATCTTCAACACCGTCGAAACCCGCAGGAGGCTGCTTGCAGCGCCGCTGAAATCGGTGTTTCTCAGCGTTCAGCAGCTTCTCGCCTGCCTGATCATCGGCCTGTTCTGCTGGCTCTGCTACAGCGTGATCGCGCTGGCCCTGGTGATGCCTCACAACGCGGGTTTCTCCGTCGTAGACGCGCCATCCATCGGTCTGCCCATTCTCACGCTGCTGATATTCACACTGGTATCCATAGCGTTCGGGTTCATGCTGGGGCAGTTCGGAATATCGACCTCGGCTGCGAACGGCGTTGCGGTGGCATTGGGACTTGTGCTGATGTTCACTTCGGGTGCGGCCTTCGACCCTTCGGCTATGCCCGATGTGATGGTGGCTATCGGCAAGCTCACACCGGGGTGGTGGTTCTCAATTTCCGTAGATCAGGCCTTGGGTATCTCCACCGCATCGTCAACCGGCGCGAATGCCTACGGATGGTTCCAATCCGCTGGTCTGGTGGCGTTGTTCGGCGTGGCGTTCCTGTGCCTCGGACTGGCTGTAGGGCGCATGCGTGTCAGCCATCCCGGCGACAATATTCAGCGCGTCACACAGCTCACGGAATTGGGGTAAGCGGACCGGTGTGATGGAGCGCACGGTCATGCAGCATGCGACTGCCGCCACAGGCGCTCCGGCAACCTCGCCACACACTCCGCACGGCAAGAGAGACGCGTCTGCACCCGTGCGTTGAGAACAGTCGACGGTTGTGTAGGGATTCGTCAGTAAACAAGGTTCATAGGCAGGTCAAAAGACTGCAATTACACCACAACTGCATCGACCATACTCACGATATCGCCAGCGATCCCTACACAAACGCATATAGACGGTCTTTTAGCGCAGCACACCCTCGATAAGTCTGGTGATGAGCTCGGTATAGCTGACACCGCTTGCCTCCCATGCCTTGGCATACATGGATATAGGCGTGAATCCCGGCATGGTGTTGATTTCGTTCACCATCACTTCCCCGTCCTCGCCGACAAAGGTGTCGACTCGGCTGAGCCCCTGGCCATCTACGGCCGCAAAGGCGGTGGCGGCGATTTCACGAACGCGCTGCAAGGTGCTTTCGGGAATATGGGCAGGAACCTCGACATGGGATGCTTCCGCATCCATGTACTTGCTGTCGAAGTCATAGAAGGATTCATCGTTCTGCTCACGGCTGTCGAGCACAACCTCACCGGGCAGACTCGTTGCGACCTGATCCCGTTCCGATGCCCGCAGGACCGCGCACTCGATTTCCCGAGCCTGGATGCCCTCTTCGACCAGCACTTTCCAATCATGCGACGATGCCTCGAGCAACGCTGCAAGAAGCTCATCACGGTCGCCGTCATGCTCGATTTTGGTTACCCCGAAACTCGAACCTGCTCTGGAGGGCTTGACGAACAACGGGTATCGCAGATGCGCGTTCTGTATCTTCGAAAGAATCTCGTCGCCACGTGACCTTCGGCCCTCTTCATCCTCGGGAATCGTCCGGGTATCCACCGTGATCCACGGTGCCACCGGAATGCCCGACGCCTGGAGCAGGACCTTGGTGAAATGCTTGTCCATGCAGGCCGCAGAAGCGAAGACGCCACAGCCCACATAAGGCACATCCATCATTTCCAACAGGCCCTGGACGGTTCCATCCTCGCCGTATGGGCCATGCAACACCGGGAACACCGCGTCGACATGTCCTAGCGAGGTGACTTCGCCGCAACCCGGCGACGTGGCGACCGTCTCGTCCGAGACGTTTGCGTCGGTCAGATCATCGTGATCGCCGATCATGAATCCGTCTGCCCCGCGAGCCACGTCCAACAGCACCGGTCTGGCCTGTTCGGTGATCTCCACGCTCGGCAGGCCGTCGCCACCGAGACTCCAGGCACGGGGATCATCGCCATCGACGATCCACTGCCCGCTGCGGGTGATGCCTACGGTGACCACGTCGAAACGGTCAGTATCAATGGCGTTGAGCACGCCCGATGCCGATATGCAGGAAATCGGATGCTCATCCGCTCGGCCACCGTACAAGACCACAATCCGCTTCTTTGGCATGACACTCCTTCATTCACCATTTCACAACCGCGATATTCACGCTGGTCCGATACCTGCGGGCATGCTCGCCGATCTTGCGCCCGACATCCGCACGAGCGCTGCAGACTTCACCCAACTGATAGAAAGACTACTACCGGCACCGCTATCGGTTCCGTCTCGGCGTTCTCATCCACAACTTCACCACGATGCATGATGGCAAGGGTTCGTCTACTCCGCGGAAACATCCGACGCGAAAATCTCGGCGAGCATCTGCCCACATGTCAGACCTTCGCTCAACACCTTGCTCATGGCGCTGGCAAGCGGTGTCGATACACCGAGTCTGCCGCCGAGCGCGGCCATCGCCTCGGTCGTAGGCACACCTTCCGCGACTCCGTTGCTCGCCTTCGTGGCCTCTTCGGGCGACATGCCCTTGCCCAGGTTGGAGCCGAAAGTATAGTTTCTGCTCAATGGAGACCCGCAGGTGGCGATAAGGTCGCCCACTCCGGCCAGTCCGGCAAAGGTATGCTCCTGGGCCCCGGATGCGACGCCGAGGGCGATGAGTTCCGCGAGACCTCGGGTCTGCACCAATGCAGCGGTGTTCTCTCCATATCCCGCTCCCCTGCACATGCCGACGGCGAGCGCCACGACGTTCTTCAGTGAACCGCAGAGTTCAAGACCGACCACATCCGGTGATGTATACGCTTTGAAATAGTCGGTGGTGCATGCGAGCGCAACCTTCCTGGCGGTCTCCGGGTCGGCGGAAGCGACCACGGTCGCGCTGGGCATCTTTGCGGCGACCTCCTTGCTCAGATTCGGCCCTGACACGGCGGCGAAGCGTTCAGCAGGAATATCCAGGGATTGACGAACGACCTCATCCATTCTGGCACCGGTACTGCGCTCTATACCCTTCATCAAAGAGACGACGATGGCATTCGCAGGAATAAGAGGGGCGAACTGCTCAAGCGCTCCACGTGCGAACTGCGCGGCGATCGCCACTACGACGATTTCGGCATCACGCACGGCCTCCGCGCGGTCGGTGCTGGCCACCATCGCGTCCGGAAGACGGTCGACGCTCGGCAGACGCGAACTATTGCGATGATTGGTATTGATGTCTTCGACGATATCGGGTTCCAACCCCCACATCATGACGGAATTCCCGGCATCGGCCAGCACCTGACCAAATGTGGTTCCCCATGCACCTGCACCCAACACACTTACGTTCATCTTGCTGCTCCAAACGGAAAGCGTCGTATTCCGGCACTTCCCAACTGATTGATTTGCTGTCACACCATGCGAGCCGACCATTACGGCCCGGACTCGACCGGCACTTGAGCACTAGCCGAGTTTACCGTGCTTTCCGGGTCATCGTAGGATAATCCCACAGTCCTTCAGCAGGCGGTGCCTCTCCTCGGATTTCGACCATGATCTCTTCCATCCGAGCACGAACACGCCTGGAAAGCTCATTGACTGCCGCGACGGGAGGCTCATCGCCCCACTGATCCGAATCCTCGAGAAGATCTCCATAATCCAGTGCGCCGTCATAGCACATCACGACGTTCTTGCGAGGCCACGGCCACCAATGATTAATCGATGCCGCTCCCCAAGTCACCGCAACGTGCAGGGGAATCTCTTCTCCGTGACGCCTTGAAGCCTCCAAGGCGATGAATCCGATGCCCGGTTTCAGCGTCATCGGCCATTTGAGTGGATCGCGGGAAACCGTACCTTCAGGCCACACCGTCAACGGTCTTCCTGAGGTGAGGATATCTATGGATTCCTCTTCGATGATGCGAGCCTTGCCACTGCGTCGTGGCACCGGCTGCATTCCTACCAGCTGAAACCATTTGCCGATAATCGGCCATCCGGCCATTTCGGCCTTGGCCATGTACCTCGGGCGTCGCCCCATATGGAACAGCGCCATCATCGGTATGAACACGTCGAACTGCGTCACATGAGTGGCTGCGGTGATGAACGTTCCCGTTTCCGGCACGTGTTCGAGGCCCCACGCCTTCACCTTGCAACGGTTCCTCACCACCCAGGAGGCACCGGCGAGCAGACGGTCCGTGGCCTTGGGATTCTGCGCCGCGATTTCTGCGGCATTGGGTCGATGCACACCAGTGGGATAATACCGAGTCGGGTCCACGAGGTCGTGCCGCTCACGAAGCCGATCCATCTGCACATCAGAAAGAGGCTCCACGGCAGAACGCGGAGAAGGTTTTCCTTTGGATACCATAACTCTATTGTGCCCTATGTCCGGACCCGACAGCGCAAGGGCCGCCGTGCTCCTCGGAAATCTCAGCCGCGATCAGACCTCTCCGGCTTCACGCCATCCCGCCTCGAGAACGTTGTACACGTCTCCGCTTGACCACGGAGCGTGCCTCGTCTCTCTGCACCTCACATGGAGGCAGAGAGACGTGACCAGTTCTGATTGGGAGGCCCCTCAAGGGCTTCAGGAGATATCGGCTCCGAGAGCACTGAGCTTCTCTCGGAAATCCTCGTATCCGCGGTCTATCAGGGATATGCCGTGAACGGTCGAAGGACCCTTCGCGGTAAGCGCGGCAATCAGATGGCTGAATCCTCCACGCAGGTCAGGAACGTCGATATCCTGTCCGGTCAAAGGCGTCGGTCCGAAAATCACTGCGGAATGTTCGAAATTCTGCTGTTGGAAACGGCAGGGCAAGGAGCCGAGGCATTCACGATACAGCTGAATCGTCGCCCCCATGGAAATCAAAGGCTTGGTGAATCCGAAACGATTCTCGTAAACCGTCTCATGCACGATGCTCAAGCCCTTGGCCTGTGTGAGCGCCACGACGAGCGGCTGCTGCCAGTCGGTCATGAATCCGGGATGCACATCGGTTTCGATGGCCACCGGCTTCAAATCACCGCCTGGATGCCAGAAACGAATACCGCGGTCGCTGATGTCGAATTCGCCGCCGATCTTCCTGAATACGTTGAGGAAGGTCATCATCGAAGGCTGGTCCGCGCCCTCCACGAAAATGTCGCCATGCGTGGCGAGTGCCGCCGAAGCCCAGCTTGCACCCTCGATGCGATCAGGCAGTGAGGTATGGGTATAGCCCTTGAGCGATTTGACGCCTTCGATACGGATCGTGCGATCAACATCCACCGAAATCTGAGCGCCCATCTTCTGCAGCACCGCCACCAGATCCATGATCTCCGGTTCTGTGGCGGCACCGGAAAGCTCGGTCTTGCCCTCGGCCAGCACGGCGGCGAGCAGGGTCTGCTCAGTGGCACCGACGGATGGGTATGGAAGATGAATCTTCGCGCCGTGCAACCCTTCAGGTGCGGTGATATGAATTCCTGCCTCATGTTCCTTGTCGACCTGGGCACCGAGTCTGCGAAGGGTTTCAAGATGGAAGTCAATCGGCCGGCTGCCTATGCGGCATCCGCCCAGAGCAGGGATGAAGGCCTCACCCAGGCGATGCAGCAGCGGTCCGGAGAAGAGGATGGGAATTCTCGAAGAGCCCGAAAGCGTATCGACATCCGCGACATCGGCCAATTCCACATGGCTGGCGTCGATGGTGACAACGCCCTCCTTGGATTGCACGTCCACTCCCACACCGTGCAGACGCAGCAAATCGGACACCACCTGCACATCCCTGATTTCAGGAACGTTTTTCAGTGTTGACACACCAGGTGCCAACAGTGCCGCAACCATGGCCTTGCTGACGAAATTCTTGGCTCCACGCACCTTGATTGTGCCTTCGAGAGGTTTACCTCCCACAACATGCAGCACATCGTTCTTGGCTTCAACACTGGCCACGGCAGACTCCTCTTTATCCGAATGCGGTCCTCGCAAGACTGCTTCTCTCTACGACTTCAAACAGTCTGCCACATGCCATGTGGGGACAGCGTGAAATGTGCGGGAAGCCGAACCCAGCCTCCACACCTTAAGACCCTTCCGACTCACCGGCCCAAGGCATTCGCGACTCGCCTGCCGAGCATCGGGTCCCACATCGCTCCGGTCGCGCTCATTACCGCATCGGCCCCGACCCCTCGGTATTCAGCGAAGTCTTCGGCATCGAGCACGCCGCCGACCCCGACGATGGAGAACTCCAAGTCCCGTCGCGAACGCATCGCATCCAGTCTGGCGACCATATCCAGACCGGAAGGCCGTATGGCATTGCCGCATACGCCGCTGCGGTCACGTCCTTCGCCGGGCAATGCCTGACGTCCATGCGAGTCGACCAGCTTGGCGGAAATCGTGTTGATCGTTGCCAGACCCTGCACCACACCGTGCGCCACGGTCGCTTCGACCAGGCGATCAAGAAAACGGTCATCAGGAATGTAGGCGAGTTTGACGATAAGCGGTATGTCGCCGATACGATTTTTCACCGCTTCGCATATTCGTCCCACCAGATCCGGATCGTCGCAGAGCAGCCGGTGCTTGCCTTCGTTCGGGCAGCTCGTATTCATCTCGATAACCTTCACGCCGGTCTCCGCCAACAGGGATGCCGTATCCACATGGTCCTGGATATATCCCTTGGTGTCCATTCCGGAAACCCGTGAACCTTGGAAACTGCCGATGAGCAGCTGACCGATACCCGCGTGCGACATGGCTCGCTGCATGTCGGGCTGCCAGACATCCGGGTCGCGCGAAGGCACGCCGAAGGAATTCGAAATGGAAATCGGCCGTTCATAACGGTCATCGGCGAGCACACCATCCTCGCTTTCCGGGCCTCCGGGTTCGAGGAAACCGTTGGAAGACTTCGGGTGAACAGCCAGCACGTTGGGGAATGGATTGCACTCCCATGCCCTCGAGCGCACGGTCTTATACACGCATATATCGAAACCCATGTCGAACGCGGCATCGGTAAAGGCACTGTTGAGCAGAGGACCGGCGGGAATGCCGAAGGGCGTTCTCAAGTGCTGGCCGAGAAAGTCATACGGGGTCGGCGCGGTCTTATCGGCACCGTCGGCACCGTCAGCGGGATGCTTCGTCGCAAAATTCGCGACATCAGCGAAAGCCCCGAACGGTCCCTCACGATAGTTGTCCTCATAGCTGCGCCGCACATCGTAGAACGACTGCAGGTCGGCGGCCTCGTCAGCATGACGGTCGATTCCAACAGTTCCGCTGCTCATATTCTCTCCCCTGCACCTTGCTCCGCATGGTGTCTTCAATGGTGTCTTCGGTCGTGTGCGCTATGCTCTCGTCAACACTGTAACCGCTCCCCCGAAACTGTGCATCCGAAACTGTGCGCCAAGGCATGCTGAGCCGGCTCTGCTCATTGTGGTGTGCAAGGACCCGATACGATAACTGCACTAAAAGGACAGCAATACGGTAAAGATTTCTTCGAAAAGCTGTCCTTTTAGTGCAGTTATCGCTGCCCGTACCTCCGCAAGAGCTTTACGCTCTTGCGCTCAGAGGTCCGGGCCAATTGTCCTGCTCTTCGCGGGCTGAGGATATGGGCTGTGAGGGGAGATGCTTCGCGGGCAGGGTCTTCGGCTTGAACGGGAAACGTTCGGCGCGGCGACGCTCATAGGCGGTGATGTCATCTTCGTGCTGCAAGGTCAAATCGATATCGTCGTAACCGTTCATCAGACGCCAACGCGTATAGTCGTCCACTTCGAAAGGCAGCGTGACATCACCGCAGGTGGCCGTCCGCTCCTCCAGATTGACCGTGACGCTTCGCCCCGGCTCCTCCTCAAGAATCTTCCACAGCAATTCAATCGATTCCTGAGGCATGATCGCAGCAAGCACCCCATTCTTCGCGGCATTGCCATAGAAGATATCGGCGAAGCGAGGGGCTATCACCACGCGAAAGCCGTAATCGTGCAAAGCCCAGACGGCATGCTCTCGTGACGAACCGATGCCGAAATCAGGTCCTGTGACCAATACCTGGCCGCCCGCATACTCCTTCTGATTCAGCACGAAGGACGGGTCTCTCCGCCAGGCATAAAACAAGGCGTCCTCGAACCCCGACTTCGTGACTCGCTTCAGGAACACGGCGGGAATGATCTGATCGGTATCCACATTCGACCGTCGAAGGGGCACCCCAACACCGGTTATCACATTAAGCTTTTCCATATTCACCGCACCTTCTCAACATCATCGAAACATTTGCCGGCCATGACCCCAACGCGCATCCGTCAGGCAGACAGTGACGGACCTTCCTAAACTCCCACGCCACTATCGATTCAGGCGATTCACAGATCTACCGGGCTGCTGATCGTTCCGCGAACGGCGGTCGCAGCAGCCACCAGAGGAGATGCCAGATGAGTACGGCTGCCCTTGCCCTGACGTCCCTCGAAATTCCTGTTGGAGGTCGAGATCGCGCGTTCACCTGGAACCATCTTGTCCGGATTCATTCCCAGGCACATCGAGCATCCGGCATTGCGCCATTCGGCCCCGAAATCCTCGAATACCTTGTCGAGTCCCTCGCTCTCCGCCTGCAGACGAACCCGCGAGGAAGCCGGAACCACCAGCACACGATGAATGTTCTTGGCCTTGTGCCGACCTTTCATCACGGAAGCCGCAGCTCGCAAATCCTCGATACGACCATTGGTACAGGAACCGATGAACACCGTATCGACCGGAATCTGTTTGATGGACATGCCCGGTTCGAGTCCCATATACGCAATGGCGCTGGCCGCCGCGCGGCGCTGCGTCTCGTCGTTGATCTGTTCGGGAATGGGCACCTCCGCGTTGATCGGCAGACCCTGCCCCGGATTGGTCCCCCACGTCACGAAGGGAGCGAGTTCGGATGCATCCAAGGTCACTTCCTTGTCGAAGACCGCATCATCATCGGTCTGCAGAGTCTTCCAGTATTCGACCGCCTGATCCCACATCTCACCTTCCGGTGCGTGCGGACGCCCCTTGAGGTATTCGAAGGTGATCTCGTCCGGAGCAATCATTCCAGCCCTTGCACCGGCTTCTATGGACATATTACATATGGTCATTCGGGCTTCCATGGAAAGCTGATGAATCGCCTTGCCACGGTATTCCAGTACATGCCCCTGCCCGCCGCCGGTGCCGATTTTGGCGATAATCGCCAGCACGATGTCTTTGGCGGTGACTCCTTCGGGCAAATCACCCTCCACGTTGATGGCCATCGTCTTGAACGGTTTGAGACTCAGAGTCTGAGTCGCCATCACATGCTCGACCTCCGACGTCCCTATGCCGAAGGCGAGCGCTCCGAACGCACCGTGGGTCGATGTATGCGAATCGCCGCACACCACGGTCATGCCCGGCTGGGTGAGCCCGAGCTGCGGCCCGACCTGATGCACGATTCCTTGGTCGGCATCGCCGAGCGCATGAAGTCTGACTCCGAACTCCTTGCAGTTGCTTTCCAGCGTGGAAATCTGCAAGGCCGAGGTCTTATCCGCTATCGGACGGTCGATATCCACGGTCGGAGTGTTGTGGTCTTCAGTCGCAATGGTCAGATCGGTGCGACGCAGGCGGCGGTGGGCAAGACGCAGACCTTCGAAAGCCTGCGGGCTGGTCACTTCGTGCATCAGCTGCAGGTCGATATAGATTAAGTCGGGTGCGCCGTCCTGACCTTGACGCACCAAATGGTCGGCCCAGACCTTCTCGGCCAGCGTTGTTCCCATCATCCACCTCGTTATCCGTTCCGTTCCCCCTCGGGAAACGGTCAGTGTTGTTGTGCCTTACATCGAGTATGAAGCGTCAGCCAATTTCTGGACTTTTGCATTTCACAATATGAGATGGCATAATCGCTGTTATGACCTTCAGCGAATCCCTCCCAGAAGTGACCGAGAATCGGCGGAACGACGCCGAAAATCCCGTGGCAGTACCCCCCGTTGCCATCACCCCCGTAGATGACTCCGAGATTCATTCCGGTGTCGGGGTTCTTGACAAAACCGTAAAGATACTGGATGCTCTCGAATCCGGTCCTTCCACACTGGGCCAACTCGTCGCGGCGACGAACCTCGCCCGACCAACGGCACATCGTCTCGCCATCGCGTTGGAGCGCCACCGTTTCGTCCTTCGCGACTCGCACGGGCGCTTCGTGCTCGGTTCCCGCTTCGCCGAGCTCGCGGCGGCTGCGGGCGAGGACAGACTGCTCACCGCGGCCGGACCGATCCTCCAGACCCTTCTCGACCGTACAGGCGAGTCCGCGCAGATATTTCGCCGCCAGGGCGATCAGCGGGTATGCATAGCCTCGGTCGAACGCAGCAGCGGGCTGCGCGACTCCATTCCGGTCGGTGCGATGCTCTCGATGGAGGCGGGTTCCGCCGCACAGATACTGCTCGCATGGGAAGATTCGGAACGTCTGCACCGTGGGCTTCGTCATGCGAAATTCACGGCCAGCAAGCTCGCGGCCGTCCGCAAACGCGGTTGGGCGGAATCCTCGAACGAACGCGAAGCGGGCGTCTCCTCCATATCGGCGCCGATACGAAACGCTTCGGGTAGCGTCATAGCGGCAATCTCGATATCGGGACCCACTGACCGTATGGGCACGGCACCGGGACGTCACTATGCCCCCTTGGTCATGGCCGCGGGCAAATATCTTTCGGATGCGATTGCCAAAGCCGCGCCCCTGTCCGGGGCAAACCTCTAAGCACGGCCTGCCGCTCGGCACGGCGTCAACGGCATTCGTCGCTCACCGTCTTCTCCGCGATGCCCTCAGAGATGCGAACAGCGCTGCCAAAGTCGCCAGTCCTCCTGCAAGAACTCCGGGTTTGCGCAGGAGATTCACCGCATCACCGGTCGAACTGGGCATATGGCTCAACGCGAAGGTATAGGCCTTGTGTGTTTGCGGCTTACCGACCAGGTCGCCGAACTCCAGGAGCTGCGTGCGGGGATTGTGAGGATGTCTGATATCGAACTCAAACAATCGCGCCGCGCGCTTGCGTGGAACAGGCCCGTATGAACCGAAGCCGCAGGTCGGTGTGGCTCCGAGCATCATGCCCTCATAATTGCCGACGAAACCGTTGCGGTGGTCATGCCCGGCAAACAACCCGAAATATCCTTCGCTCCTTCGCATGATTTCGAACTCTCCGCAATCGGTATCAGGGCAGCTGATACCCTCTCCCAGATAGCTTCCCGCAAGCGTCTTGTTCTCGTCGAGAACAAAGCACTGAGAATCGTAAGCACGATAGCCCTGAATGGCATATGGCGTGGTCGTCGGCACTGGGCGAAGCAGCTCGTAGAACTGGGGAATGGGAATGTGCTGGAATACCATCGCCTTGGTCCGCAGCAGCGCAGGAATCTGCGAGAGGAACGTCAGAGCGGCGCGGGAAGGAACCCCGTATCCTCCTGTTTTCGCATAATCGCCCGAATCCACGATGGCCAGCCCGAATACGTTCCGCCTGCCATTGAGATCGCTCACCGGAAGTGCGAAGGTACCGGGCTCGCACGCATACACGGTTTGATTCGGCAGGCCCGAGCCGGGCTGCTTCCTCGGTTGAGTCGGACGGGCCGCAGTGGCCTCGGGATTCAAGCACCCGGGAAACTCCCGATAGATCGCATCCATCTGCGCCGTATCCAGACCACACTGGAAATCATGATTGCCGTAGGTCACCGCAAAGGGAATTCCCCTTTCGATGAGAGGAGACAGGAATTGCGCGATGCTCCGTCTGACCATGTCCTTGGTCAGCTCAAGGTCCTTCTCACGCCCTTCATCGGCGTACTCATATTCGGCCAAGGAAGGAGCCGGGCCATCTCCGCCCGCATCGGCCGTTCCTGCAGTCTGGACCTGCCCCCCGTTGATTCCCTGAAGCGCACTGCCCACCCAATTGCTGACACTGCGTCCTGCCGCGTACACGCCATCCCATCCGGTGCTCCAGCGACGTTTCCTGAAGGTTTTGGCATATGCCGCATCATATCCGGCAATCTGATCCCCGGTGAACACCACCAGGTCAGGACGCGAGGCATCGCACGCGGCTGCGATAAGGCTGATGGTATCGGCGGAAACCTTGGGGCCGTCCTGCACATCACTGAGCTGCAGGACTCGGAACTTACCCGAATGATGGAACTGCAGACGTCCCAGACGTGCCGAGACCGAGACCGCGTCTCTCTGCGAAAACTGTTCCGATTCCCCAACGGCGCTGCGCGATGGTCGAGCTTCAATCATGATTCAACAGTACTTCACGCATCTGTGAAATCTCACATCTGTGAAATCTCAATCAATGACATGTCTGGCGCCACGGATTCCCGCATCCGTGTTTGCGGCAATCGCCGCACCCAAGCCACTCTCCGGACCGCATGCAGACTGTCGACATCATCTCGCGCAATTGCCACTTATACTTAATGCAGTCGCACGCCCTCGTGGTGTGAGACCTCTATCACGGATGAAGCAACAAGGGGGTTTGCATCATGTCCAAAGAAGTAGCGTTTATTACAGGTGCGGCACAAGGCATCGGGGAATCCATCGCACGCAGGTTGGTTGCCGACGGTTTCGCGGTGGCGATCGCCGATCTCAACATGACACTCGCCGAGGAAGTCGCAGCCTCCATCACCGAGAATGGAGGAACCGCCGTAGCCGTCCGTCTTGACGTTTCGGACCGGGAAGGCTTCGCATCGGCGATGAGCAATGCAGTCGACGCCCTAGGCGATATGAATGTGTTGGTCAACAATGCGGGAATCGCACCGACCACACCGATCGATACCATCACTCCCGAGCTGTTCGACAAGGTCTACCACATCAATGTGGCCTCGTGCATCTGGGGTATGCAGGCTGCGGTCAGTGCATTCAAGTCGCTCGGGCACGGCGGGAAGATCATCAATGCGGCCAGTCAGGCCGGTGTCGTCGGCAACGCGAATCTGATGCTGTACAGCTCCACGAAGTTCGCCATTCGCGGCCTGACACAGGTCGCCGCCAAGGATCTGGCGAAGGACGGCATCACTGCGAACTCCTTCGCTCCCGGAATAGTGAAGACACCGATGATGATGGACATAGCGCACCAGGTTGCGGTCAACGCCGGGAAAGACGACGACTGGGGCATGTCGACTTTCTCGAAGGACATCACGCTGGGTCGTCTGAGCGAGCCTTCGGAAGTGGCGGCAGGAGTGTCGTTCCTTGCAGGTCATGACTCCGATTACATGACCGGTCAGACCCTCATCATCGACGGTGGCATGCAGTTCCAGTGATCGGCCCTCGGCAAACTCCTGATACCTCCTGCGACCCTTGGCCTCGTGTGAAGGCACCGGGACGGGGAAGCCGTACGTGATGCGACTCAATATGACGATTGCCGTGTGGAATGACTGAGATTCAGTCATTCCACACGGCAATCGATGGTATGTGCACCACAGGAATGCGCACTTGAAGCGCGCATTCGTGTCGGTGCGGTTAGAAGGTGATCACGAAACGGTAATCGCGTCCGTCAAGAACACTTGACACGTACTCGTCCAAGTCGGATTTGGCGAAATCAACCCCGATGGAACGAAAGCCCTTGATGGCTTCCGACCGCAGAGTATGAGCTTTCGTCTCATTGCCTGTCGAACGCAGTTTCCTGTCTTCAGCGCTCACGTTTCGCGCCATATCCCACTTCTGGTTTTTATCAGAATGAATTCGCATGCCTTTATGCATAATATTTCTCGTAATTTCTAAACACATCTCGTCTATGACCGGTCCTTCCGGCCTCATATATTCTCTGTATTCGGTGATTACTATACACCTGTTTCCCATATGCCCATTGCTGTCAGCGAATACGCTCCGTGGAGCCAATCAACAGCTTGGCGTGCCATAATCGCCGGATGGACGATTACATGTTGGATGGGGACTTCGACCGTGAAACCCTGCAGGAGATGGTTGAACTGCGGGATCTCTTCGAATTGGGCGTCATTGACGAAACGGAATTTTCGAACCGCATCGCACAGCTGATGGATTGGTGAGCGTCCCGCCACACCTGCCGTATCAGGACATGATTGAGGCGCCTTCCGTCTTCTAGAAAGCGCGTCCCGCTATCCAGTACGCCTGAATGTGCGCTGACTTTCGAGGAAAACGATATCGTCGGCTCACCAGCGGGCGCATCGCCTGAACCGCGGCGCGTTCTCCTGCGGCCCAGAACTGCCAGTTGTCGAATCCCTCACCATCGTGTCGCAAATCCTCCAGCACTCTTTCAACACAGCTGGCTGGTGTTTCGCGTCCCGTAAATCGCACCGTGATGCACTGGCCCTCACGTTTCGGCAGAAATGCGGACAGATCATGGGTGCCGCCCAGAACAACCGAGGCATCAACACCGGCCGGCAGACTACGTATGATGGAGCACACGGCAGGGAATGCCGTTTCATCCCCATAGAGGACGACGCCCTTGAGCCCCTCACCGGGTTGAAAAGGCCGAGAACCCATCACCTGTGCCTGCAGGCGGTCGCCCTGTTTGGCGGTATTCGCCCACTGCGATGCAGGCCCTCCGTTCTCATGCTTGAAAAAGTCGACATCACAGGCATCCGCGTTCGGGGAAAGGTCCGAAATCGTATATCCACGTTGCACCGCACTGCCATCTGCCGAAGGAAACCATAAGCGCAACCACGCGGCGGGGCCCTGCAGAGTTTCAGGTAAAGTCTGGTCGGCGGAAAAGGTGACTCTTCTCATCGTCCCATTGCATACTTCCCGTATACCCACCACCTCGAGATCGAGCACTGCAGCGCCCAGCAAATCGAGAACGGCCCCCTGGATTCCTCTGCCCACAGTATTCTCCCGTCAACGATTCTTCTGCAGGCAATTCCCTCGGCGGGGATGGTTCCTGACACATCCGGCATGAATGTTCATGATTCTATGGAAAGGATGGGGAGGTGTAAAGAGTCCAAGCCGAATTCATCACGACCCGTTGCTCAGACCCGACGAATGCGGATCACACGCCCGATACTCGCCCAGTCCGCCGCCACTGGTCAATCGCCTGTTTTGCAAAGCGGAACATCACATACATCACCATGACGAAGGCAAACGCGGTTTCCACATGCTGCAGGGCGAACAGCCATGAGGGCACCGCCCAGCCCACGCCCGAAAAAAGTCTGAGGGATTTCAGCAGTGCTGTCGCGGTGATGACGAAGGGGAAGGTCATCGCCGCATAGGAGGGGGCGAAGGGAATACGCAGCAGTCGGGGCATCTGCGTGAGCACGACGGCGAAGAGCAGCTGGGCGCATATCACCATCACCAGCACCATATAGACGTTCGGACGACTCTCGGCGGTGGTGTAACCGGCGATGCACAGGCTCATCGGCGCCGCGTAGATGCAGAAGGAGGGGCGCGCGGCCTGCGGCAGCGGCATACGAAGCATTCTCATGGTCACCACGATGAAACTCAGGCCATACAGCAACAGTCCGCACCAGAAAATCAGCAGTCCGAGGGCCTGCTGTCCAAGCGACTGCGAGGTCACCGAGGCGACCACGATGCCCACGAAGCCTACAAACCATGTGGGATATACGGCAGAGAGCTCGAAACGACGGATAACGAAGCGGCTGGTGATATGCACCATGAGGATGATGTTGCAACTCACGGCAAAATACCATAATGCGACAGCCAGAACATGCCAGGTGCCCGGCAGCGGGGCGAGGTAGCTCGCATATTGCATCATCGACATCAGCACGGTGGCGGACACCGGAGCAACCATCGGATTGGACATATCCTCGCCAAGAACGATGCTGGGGTGAATCAGGCATTTGATGACGATGGTGGAGAAGAAGGGAAGAGACAAGAGCGCAAACAGCACATGCAGCCAGTTGGCGTCATCGGGGAACATCATGCCCAGCAGCGCGCCAAGCGCCAGTATGCCGAGGGTCAGGCCACCTTTGGGCAAGGGAACGGAACGATGATAGCTTCGCAACCGTGATTCAGGGGCTTCGGCTGCCAGTTCCGCCGAAGGACCCGTCAACCCGGCCCGCGAATCCCCATCGGTGCCGCCAAGCCCGTTTTGTGAACCATTCAGAATATTCGATGCTGTGCTCACACCCTCACTGTGCACTCAATATATCCATTCTTCAAATTACTATTAAACATGGTATCTATTCTTATATGGAATTTAATATGCAGACGAGTCGAAAGGACCAAGGGTGTCAACCGTCGACGATCTGAGCTTCACTCATCTGGTAACACTGATAGCGGTTTTTGAAAACGGGGAATTCACCGCGGCGGCAGACGAGCTCGGCATCGCCCAATCCACCGTGTCCAAACGAATCGCCGCCCTGGAATCGGCATTCGGTCTCCGCCTGTTCATCAGGCGGGCCAAGAGTCAACTTCTTCCGACACCGGCGGGGAAACGTCTGTATTCCTGTGCCGCGGAGGTACTCAGGCAGTGGTCGGACACGGTCTATCACATGAATCCCCACAACTTCCGAAAAACACCGTTCTCCCTGCTGCTTTCCCATACGGCTTCCAGCACTCTGCTGCCCAAGGTCATCCGAGGCTTGGACGGCCTGCTGGACACCATGCAGTTCTCGGCCCACACGATGAACTCGGACCAGATCATCGACGGCATCATCAAAAAACAAGCGCATATGGGCATCATCGAAAAACCCGTGGATACGGACATGGTGAGGCTCGATGTGCTGGGCGAGGACAAACTCGTTCTGGCATTCAATACGAGCGCCGAAACGGCGGCATCTGCCGCATCCGCATCCCAGGCTTCCGTCTCACACCATCACGGCAATTCGTCGACGTCACTCAACGCGTTCCCCGACATCTCTTCTGACGCATTGTGGCTGCTGCGAGAGTCCGGCTCCGGCGTGCGGTATTTCACCGATATGTTCTTCCGAACATTCGACATCAGCCCAACGCATATGGTCGAGCTGGACAGCAACGAAAAAATTCGTTCGGTACTCGCCTCGGGAGTGGGGTGCACCGTGCTGTCGGAGAACTGCGTTCCTCCGAATGTGCGGACCTTCGATCCGGGCGAAGCCTTCATACGTCACTTCTACGCAGTGACGCCCAACACCGGTCTCAACCCTGACCAGCGCATCATCGCCGAACATGTCATGGAGCTTCTCCGCTGAAATTCCGACGTCAATGCTCATCCAAGGCATCGGATCGCGGCGGGCGTTCGGTGTTATCACCAGACTGCCGGGCAGCAGCATCAGAATCATCCTGCAGGACGACGACGCATGTCACTCTTTCGAAGGATACCGGGCAATCCTTGCTGCTTATACTCTCTAGGCTATGGATTGGTATCAGATAGGATTTTGGATTGGATTGGGCGTTACGGTGACGGGCTTCATCGTCCTCAGCCTGGGCAGCGCATCTTTCAAACTTAGGGCTTACAGGAATCTCCCCGCCTGGGACGGCGCGACAAAGCCGCTGCTACGTTGGGGCATGCTGATTCTCATCGTGGGGCTACTGATTTTTGTGCCGGTGCTCTATCACCTGTACATGGCCGCCGCATAGCAACCGTCGGCATTATTGCCATATGCACTCATTGCGGCAGACGCTTGTGGAATACACGCCGGCGCGAGGGATTCGTTCGTATTGCATGGATTATCGATGTCGCCCCGCCCTCTCGCATTGCATCATCGCCCCGACTCCATCTCTGAGCTTCACACAGCTCTCAGGATGTGCATCTGGCAATGGCATATGGTGAGTTTTTTCACGAGAACCTATACGATGTTCTTACCTTGTACAAAGGAGGAACAATGTCAATGGGGACAAGATTCGACAATCAGACGATCATCGTCACAGGAGCAGGATCAGGCATCGGCAAAGCCACGGCTGAAAGGTTGCTCGACGAGGGCGGAAGGGTTATCGCCACCGATATCAGCGCGCAACGTCTTGAGGACCTCACGGCGTCACATCCAAGGGCAAAACTGGAAACACTGGCCGGCGATATCTGTGATGAGACGGTTATAGATGGCATCGTGAACCTGGCGGGCTCGCACATCGACGGCCTGGTCAACAATGCCGGAATAACCGATGGGTTTCTGCCCAACGCCGAGGTCGACAATGCAACCTGGGACCGAGTACTCGCAGTGAATATGACCGCGGTGATGAAGCTTTCCAGAGCCGTGCTGCCGGTCATGCTCGATGCAGGAAAAGGGTCTATAGTCAACGTATCGTCCGAAGCCGCTACACGCCTGGCGGCTGGTGTGGCGTACACCGCCACGAAGTATGCGGTTATCGGCATCACCAAAAACAACGCCGCTTTCTACACGCGCAAAGGGGTCCGGACCAATGCCGTCCTACCTGGAGGAGTGGTGACGAATATCGAGGCTCCCTTCAAATCCGAATATGCGATGGAAGTCTTGGGGCAGGCCTTCTCGATGGCCCCTGCACCCGCCTCGGCAGAACAATTGGCCGCCGCCATCACCTGGCTGCTCAGCGATGACTCGGCGAATGTGTCAGGCTCCGTGGTGAACTCGGACGGAGGCTGGAGCACACTCTGACCCAAAGGAACCGCATACGCCGGCATGAGCGGCGAAAACAGTGATTCAACCGCTCATCCGGCGATGCTCACCGAGCCTCTAATCACCTGCCAGCGCCCATCAGTGAGCTTCCATTCACGATGCCAGCGCAACCGCCCTTTAACCCTTTCGCCGTTGATGACATTCACCACATCCGCAACGACTTCGGTTGACCCCGTGGTCTTACCTTCTCCGGCGCTGGAGCAGCGTCGAGAAATCTCGTCCAAACGCTCGAATCTGGTCGTGCCGTTTCTATGGGACTCCAAGTCATCCTGTTTGCTCAGATTCTTCCCATCGATGCCGACGAACACGAGGTCATCTGAAATCATCCGGTCCAAGGCTGCCACATCGCTATTCCGCATGGCCTGTTGCAATGCCGTCTCAGCAGCATCAATCGATATCGGCTCTGTCTCCTGCAAGTCTTCCTCCTATTTCGGATGCCAGTCCAACAATGGTATACCTGAGTAACGAACTGCGAATCGTTTACATCGCCTGCAGGATGTCACAGGCGGCGTTAAGATTCTTTTCTGATATACATTCAGGGAATGTCGGGAAGGAGACCAATGGCGTTACCTGGACTACAGCACAGCGCTAAATCAGATAACCTATGATGTCCGAACAACATCCGCGCAGACGCAAGCTGATCGTTTCAACACTATGACGAGGAGGTCAAGTCCTACTTGCTGTCCCGAATCGGTATCATGTGCGGGTCCATCTCAATAGCATGGGGACCTGCTGTTTTCGGTTCAACTGGGTTGCCTGTGACCATAGCAACGCCTCGGCCCTCGGAATCATCTAGTTTCCTTTCAATACGTTCCAACCTATGTGATATTTCTTCGACTTCCTCGTGGTTGATGCTCGATTCCTTATGCTCTTCGGCACTGACCTCATCGACAATCCACGAAGCCAGAGTGGCGGTCACAACCCCTATCAGCGCTATGCCACCGAGCATAAGCACAAAAGCTATCACCCTACCGGTCGATGTGACGGGCGCATAGTCACCATATCCGACAGTGGTAATGGTCACGAAGGTCCACCACAAAGCCTGGCCGAAAGTCTTTATCGAAGCCCCAGGTGCGGAGCGTTCAGCGTCCAGAACGGCTAATGACCCTATAAACACGATGAGCGTAACCGATGCTCCCACATACATGGTGATACGGCCTCGCAGAGCCATGCCGCTTGTTCGATGCAAGGCATTCAACGCGGTCAACACACGAAGCACACGCAACGGTCGCACCATGGGCAGAAGAACGACCAATAGATCGAACACATGATGTTTGAACCACTCCCATTTCCTCTCCGCCAACAACAGTGAAACCACGTAATCCACCCCGAATACCACCCAAAGCGCATTCATGGAGAACTCTGCAGCGCGATTCCAAATTCCTATGGGTTCCGAAAGTATCTGCCACGCGTATATCACCAGGAACAACAATGAAAGGGCCGTCAGCGGCCACTCCGTTGCCGACTCCCACTTTTTCAAATTCATACTGAGCACCATTGTCGCCCATAGGGACAAACTCGAAGGTCAAGAACACCTTAACGGCGTATGACCCGGTGACTCCACAACACTTATCGGGGAATTTCACCCTCTGACCAACTCCGCGTCCTCGGCAGAAGCCCCGCTTCGGCAGGGCTTGCTGTTTTCCTGCTTGGCTCGTTGATGTTTGGCACACCTATGGCACACATGATTCACCGAAACCGGGATGAATTGAACACGGAAAAAGCCCTGCAGTCGTTGTGGCTGTAGGGCTTTCATATTGGCTGGGGTACCTGGACTCGAACCAAGAACAACTGAACCAGAATCAGCCGTGTTGCCAATTACACCATACCCCAATTGGCTGGCGTAACAACCGTAAAGACGATTGCCGCGTCCGTCGTACCCCCAACCGGATTTGAACCGGTGTTACCGCCGTGAGAGGGCGATGTCCTAGGCCGCTAGACGATGGGGGCCTTCTTCTGTTATCCGTTGCGTCGCTTCCGGAGAAAAAACGCAGCGGATACAGAATATACATGCTTATAAGTTGTTTTGCAAGCCGCGCAGTCTTGCGAGTGTCACATGCTTGCCGATAATCTCCATGGATTCAAACAACGGCGGGGAAACACGCCGACCGGAGACCGCCACGCGAATCGGCCCGAAAGCCAGACGCGGCTTGTAGCCACCTTCCTCCACAAGAACCGTGCTGAGCAGTTCGTGAAGGGTGTCCGTACGCCAATTCTCGTCGGACACGTCATCCAACGCGGCTATGGCCTTCTCAAGCACTTCACCGGCGGTGGCCTTCAGCTGCTTACGGGCATCGGCCTCGGGCTCCAGATACTCCGCAGTGCTCAGCAGACTGCCGGCCATACCGGAAACCTCGCTCAGCAAGCGCACGCGTGGCTGAATCAAGGGCGCAGCGGTCTGCAGCACCGTCCGCTCACGGTCGGTCAAGTCATCCCATGTTTCTGCGGAAACCGCATCGTCGCGGAAGAGGTATGGAATCGAGCGGCGCAGGAAGTCGTCCTCATCGAGCATGCGAATATGCTCCGCATTGATGGCCACGGCCTTGTCGATGTCGAAATGCGCAGGATTCGCCTTGACATCGCGAATGTCAAAATGGTCTGCAAGCTCCTGCATGCTGAACACATCGCGGTCAGGGCCGATTGACCATCCGAGCAAGGCGAGATAGTTCAGAAGCCCTTCGGGAATGAAACCGTGCTCCCTATGCAGGAAGAGATTGGATTCCGGGTCACGCTTGGACAGCTTCTTCTTGCCTTCGCCCATCACATACGGCATATGGCCGAAGAGCGGCATCTCCTTGGCGATGCCCAGCTCGATCAATGCTCTGTACAACACGATTTGCCGTGGTGTGGAGCTCAGCAGATCCTCGCCGCGCAACACCACGTTGATGCGCATCAGCGCGTCATCAACCGGGTTGGTCAGCGTATACAGCGGGTCACCGTTAGGGCGCACGATAACGTAGTCGGGAACCGAACCGGCCTTGAAGACAATCTCCCCACGGATGAGATCATCGAACGCCACGTCATCCTCGGGCATGCGAATGCGCAAGGCCGGTTTCCTGCCCTCATCACGGAAGGCCTGTTTCTGCTCCTCGGTGAGAGTCCTGTCGTATCCGTCGTATCCAAAGGCTTTGGGACGACCTGCGGCGATGTTACGTGCCTCGATCTCCTCGGAGGTCGAGAAGGACTCATAGGCATACCCTGCCTTGACGAGCTTCGCGGCCACATCCTTATAGATGTCGGTGCGCTCGGACTGGCGGTACGGGCCGTCGGGTCCACCTACTTCGATGCCTTCATCCCAGTCCAGACCGAGCCAGCGCAGGGCCTCGATGATCTGGTCGTAGCTCTCCTGCGAGTCACGAGCGGCGTCGGTGTCCTCGATGCGGAACACGAAGGTTCCTTTGGTGTGACGGGCCTCGGCCCAGTTGAACAGTGCGGTGCGCACCATCCCCACATGCGGCGTGCCGGTCGGCGACGGGCAGAAACGCACACGAACGTTATCAGGCAACGCGATGTGCTGTGAATGCTTGGCTTTGGTATCCGATGCAATATCCGCAACTGCTGCGGCTGAATCTTGTTGAGAAGTCTCTTGGGTCATGTCCCTATTGTGCCGCGGCAACGGGACGGAAGGAAACAGCACGTAACGGCATTCCTCTGACCTACCGAGAGCTACGGGACCTGCGTTCATCAGCATGGTCTCTTATTCGCCCGTGGATTGTGTAGTCTGGGGCTGAACAAGCAGGCGGGAGAGCACATGTCAACGTCGCACCAACAACCACACGGGTCTTCTCGTTTTGGTCTGCGCCCGATGCTGCCCCGAGATCCTCGAGAGACGCATCGCTCGGCCAGCTCTTTGGAGCTCTTTTTCGACCTGGTCTTCGTGGTGGCCGTTTCCTTCGCCTCGCAACGACTTCACAACCTCGAGTCGACAGGCCATATCGGCAACAGTCTGATGATGTATGCGATGGTATTCTTCGCCATCTGGTGGGCGTGGATGAACTTCTCCTGGTTCGCCACGTCCTTCGCCACCGACGATTGGCTGTACAGGGTAATGACCATAGTCCAGATGGTCGGCGCCCTGGTGCTTGCCGCAGGAGTGCCGGAGGGAATGGACGAGGGCAATCTGACCATCGTCACTCTGGGCTATGTGCTGATGCGATTGGCGATGGTCGGGCAGTGGCTGCGAGCGAGCGCCTCCAGCGAGGAGTTTCGTGGAACCGCAATCCGATATGTCATCGGCGTGGTCGCTGTGCAGATTGCCTGGCTGCTGCGACTCGCCTTGCCCGCGAATCTGGCGATTGTCAGCTTTGCCATATTGGCGGCTGCGGAAATCGCAGTGCCCTTATTGGCGGAATCCCATCGAACGACACCCTGGAATCCCGGCCACATCACCGACCGTTATGGTGCCTTCACTCTTATCGTTCTCGGTGAATCCATTCTGGCGGCAGCCAATGTGTTGGTTGATGCTCTGGGTCGTGGTGAGCATATAGCCCGGTTGCTGACACTGGCAGCATGCGGGATTCTGATGGCGGCGGGCATGTGGTGGGTGTATTTCGCCCGTGACCAGAACAGGCAGATATTGGGCAATCGTTCCACGATGTTCTTCGCTTATGGGCATTATCTGATTTTCGCCGCTGCAGGAGCCTTCTCGGCAGGCATCGAACTATTGGTGGACGCATTGGAAGGCTCGGGAATGGCCGCAAGATTGGCTCCTGCAGCTCTTGGACTCCCTGTACTGATATTCCTTGCAGGCGTGTGGGTGTTAATGCTGCGCCATTGCCTCGGACGCGCCGGAGACATCTGGTACGCCCTCGGTGTGGGTGTTGTCGCGCTGAGTTGTTTCCTCTACCCGCAGATGTCGCCTATCGGCACCACAATCGTTGTGATTCTGGCGGTCATTGGCACTGAGATACGGCGCAACGGCGAAGAGGAGTCTTGACGCAAGGGTTCTCATCCCCTGCAGGCACGGGCTTTGGCATAGAAAACGTGCAAATTCCCACTCGCCTTCATCGCTTCGCCGTTTGTGTAGGGATTTTCATATACATACGGCCCTGAACAGCTTGAAAATGGCGGAATACCGTCAAGCGGTTTCCTCGAAGAACAAGATCTCAGCAATAATCCCTACACAAACGCACCTATTCTCGGCACCGGCGCTCCCCCGAAAACTCCGCACTTCCCGACCATACGAAACTGTGCGTGTGCGCATGTGAAGCGCACAAATCGCGCATCCTCACGTGTGCATACGCACAGTTCACATCGAATCAGCCGCTACGCCTTCTGCTCTTCGTCGCGGTCTTTGCCATAGAGTTCCGGGATAAAGCGCTCCTGATCGTGCAGCTTGGCCCAGATTACGGGCTCACCCGCAGCGAGAGAACGTTTCACATCAATCACCCGCTGATTCGAGGAACCTCTGAATTGCAGCAGGCTGTTCTTCTCCGACTCCAGATAGCGTCCGTCGACCAGCACATCGACATCAGCCAGCAGCTCAGCCTTGTCGGGAGTCTCGCCGGAACGCATCAACTCCTCCCATGTGTAGCCCGTCCAGCACCAGATGTCCTTGCTCTGCCCGAAGCGCTCACGGATCTTATGCACCAGCGGATTGAGCATCGGCGTATTGAGCATCGGCTCACCGCCGAGCAAGGTCAGACCCTGCACATAGGGCAGAGCCATATCGGCCAATATCCGCTCCTCAAGTTCAGGCGTGTAGGGATGCCCCGCACGGAAATTCCATATCGAAGCATTCCAGCAGCCTTCGCAATGAAACGGACAGCCGCTGACGTAGATGGAACAGCGGATGCCTTCGCCGTCGGTGACCACGAAGCGCTTGTAATCGGCGACGATACCTCTGCTGAGTTTGCGTCCGTCCCACTGTCCTGCCCTGGGATTGTTCGTCAGACCGGATGGCACTCCCGGTCCACGTCCCGCCTCTCCGTGGGCGAAATCACGGCGCCCAGGGGCGGTTGCGATGAATGCGTCACCCATCACAGCTCACCCCCGTTCTCATCTTTACTTGGCGTCATCCCACCATTCCCTGGTGGATCCGTCCTTGAGCACCACATGCCCCGTCTCACCGGCCATGTGCTTGACGCGATGGGCAATCTCCTCATGACGTCCATGCACCATCGGGCGCTGAACCGGATTGCCGAGGTATCCGCAGGTTCTCTTGGTCACATTGCATTTGGCGGGATCGCTGTTGCCGCACTCCGGGCATTTGAATCCTTCTTCGGTGGGCTCGAAGTCGCCTTCGAATCCACACTCGAAGCAGTGGTCTATCGGGGTGTTCGTCCCCAGATACCCTATGCCGATACCGTAGGCGAAGTCCCAGACGGCCTCAAGAGCCTTCGGGTTCTGTTGCAAGGTCGGGAACTCACAGTAGTTGATGAAACCACCGCTGGCGAGATACGGGAAGTCACGCTCATATGTGAGCTTCTCCATAGGTGTCGGACGCAGCCAGACAGGATAGTGGAAGCTGTTGGTGTAGAAGTCATGATCGGTCACGCCTTCCACGGAGCCGAACTTCTCCTTGTCCAAACGGGCGAAACGATCCGTCAGGCTTTCCGCCGGCGTGGAGTACACCGAGTAATGATACCGCTCGGTCTTGGCCCACTGCGCGCAGAGCTGGTTCATCCTACGCACGATGCTGAGCGCGAATTCCTTGCCGTCCTCGTCCCAGGAATGGTCCTTCATCCAATCCTTGCCGAAGAACACCGCGGTCGCCTCATACAGACCGATGTAGCCCAGTGAAATGGTCGAACGCTCATCGCGGAAGAGCGAGTCCACTTTTTCACTCGGATCAAGACGGCCGAAGGCACCGTATTGGAAGAGCGTGGGAGCATTGATCGGAGTGGCCTGCTTGCATCGCATGATGCGGAACTGCATCGCATGATGCGCCACATCCATCCGCTGGTCGAATATCTTCCAGAAACGATCCTTGTCACCACGTGATTCCAAGGCGATACGAGGGATGTTGACGGTGACCACACCCAGATTCATGCGGCCGTCCTCGACGTCCTCGCCAGTCTTCGGGTCGATCCAGCCCTGCAGGAAGCTGCGGCATCCCATCGGAGCCTTGAAGGAACCGGTGATCTTCACGATGTTGTCGTAGAACACGACGTCCGGATACATGCGCTTGGTGGCGCATTCGAGCGCGAGTTCCTTAAGATCGTAGTTCGGATCGCCCTCGTCGGCGTTGATGCCGTGTTTGATGGTGAACACCAGCTTCGGGAAGATCGCCGTATGACGTTCCTTGCCGAGACCGCGAATTCTGATCAGCAGAATTGCACGTTGGATTTCCCTGGAGAACCAGGACTGTCCCAAACCGAAACCTACCGTGACGAAAGGCGTCTGACCGTTGCTGACGCGATTCGAATTGATCTGATATTCCATCGTCTGCATAGCGTCGTAAATGTTCTTACGCGTAAGAATCTTGGCATATTCCTGACGTACCTGCTCAAGCTCGGAAACGTCGCTATCGAATGGGGTATCCGCCGGCAGCGCCTCACGATTCTCGAAATGCAGCCATCCCGGTTCCTTGGCCTTGAGGTTCTCGACGCTTTGACGCGCCACCTCAATCGGAGCGTTGTCGGGGATAACGGCCTGTGCCATATCGAGATTCTTGCGATAATCCAAGCGGGCGTATGGTTCGAGCATCTCGTCGCAACGGTTGACGGTCTGACCGCCATACTGGCACCCGGCAATATCCTTGATGATCTGGGTGATTTGCGTCGAGGCGGTGCCGATGGACTTCGGAGAATCCATCATCGCGTTGCCCAACGCGAAACCGTGCTTCAGCATGTCACCGAAGTCGGGCAGCGAGCAGTTGGTCATCGGCGTGAAAGGCGAGTAATCGGCGTCGTGGAAGTGTATATCGCCTTTGAGATGAGCATTGGCCACCTCTTTCGGCAGCATATTGAGCGCGGAGGCCTTGCTCACCGCACCTGCCAGCAAATCTCGCTGAGTGGCGTAGACGTTGCTGTCTTTGTTGGCATTCTCGCGGACGAGGGTCTCATCCTTGCTGGTCAGTCGATTCACTGCCTCGTTGACGTCAGTGGCCTTGGCGCGATCGATGTCGCGGCTCAGACGGTATGTCGTGTAGGAACGCGCTATTTCATAGTGGTGACCGTTGATAAGCGCATGCTCGACAAGGTTCTGGATATCCTCGATCTTGACTGGCTTGGTGTACCTGTCTCGAACCTCGCCTTCGACCTGTTCGGCGATGGCGTGAATGGTCTGGCTCTCCTGAGGGCCTACTTCCTCACCGGCATCCTGATATGCCGATTCGACGGCACTGACGATATTGACGGGGTCGAAATCGACGATTCGTCCGTCCCTCTTCTCCACAAGAAGTCCCGCAGTCTTCTGACCGTCTTCGGAACCTTCTTCAACAACGCTCTCGGCGTTATCCAGCAGCTGACTCTCCATAAATCTCTTCCACCTCACACTGACGGAACTACATGTCTGTCATTTATCCAACAACCCAAACGATACCACCGCCATCACCATATCTAGGGATGAATATGCAAATAATCCCCATATGTAGGGTTTTTATGAAATTCCTGAGAACAGCGCAATCAACCAGATTGCAGAAACCGCACCATGATGCCCCTCCGGGCACACCCCGAACAAGACACGCCGGACATTCCGCACGGGCCGGTCGACAGGATGCGCTTTCACCTCCCCGCCGGCATCGACAAAGCGCTCCGCCATGCGAGCTACGAAGCTAGAGGGTTCTGCTTTGAGTCCAGGGCGCCTTCGAATTGCGCAGCCGGAGGGAAAGCAGGGTGCATACCAGTATGACGACGAAAGTGATGACCAGAACCAGTCGATATTCAAGGTATCGAATAACCAGAGTCCCGATAATCGCACCGGAGACCATGCTCAGGATGGAAGCAGAGCGGCGCCTCAACTGCCCGCGTCCGGACCCCTCCTTACTGAGATCCGACGCGATTCCGGTCATCGTCAAGGTCAGCACCGTAGTCGTCATATCCGGTACCTTCAATGCGCGAACCGTCGAATTCTGCAAACCGAAGGAGGCTGCAAGCAATACGGTGAGAATCTGCATGGTGACGGTCTCTTCGATAGGCATGATGAAGGCAATCAGCAGGGCCACCGCAACTACCACATCCTGCAACACCAGGGATGCGAGAAGATGCCGGCCACGATGCCTGCCGAAGGCCTTGATGAGCAGCCCTCCGGATGCTGCGGCTATCAGAAAGGGCACAAGCGCCAGAACGTACGATTCCCAGAAAAAGCCGGGGGCACCTCCGAGCGCAAAGCCCAGGAACATGAGGCTGCCGGTGATGTTCGCCACGAACACTCTGCCTAGGAGCAGATAGCTGAAGGCATCCACCAGACCGGTCACGAAAGTCAGCATGGTCAGTAGCAAAGGCAATGGCCCATCCTGCTCATCCGAAGATACGACAGTGCGGTACATGGTGCCGAACTTAGTGTTCACGTTCACTCCCCTAGCTGACAACAACGCCGACACTCCAACCATACGTGACCAGCCGAGCACAACTCAATGACGAGCAGCTCGGCAAGCCCCTCGCGCTTCGCCTATAATGACTATGTTCGCGCGGTTGGTGGCAGCAGCCGTGCCTTTGAGGTTTATCAGCAACCGCACCCTCCTCTCAGAGGAGCAATGCGGAGGTCTGGTGCATCGCGCGGGCTTCTTTCACCTTCCCGTCGCGGTTCACCGGACCTGAACGCGCGGAACGCGCAGAAGGCAAGGTGAAACAGAGTTGGGAATACGTTCACGAGGGAAGAGCATCGCACGCGTCGTCGCAGCGGCATGCGGATTGGCGCTGGTCGCGGCATCCGCGGCATGCGGAGGCACGAACAGCGGTAGCGGAGATGAACCGGTGACCTTCATGCTCGACTGGACTCCGAATACGAACCATGTGGGGATATACGCGGCCCAATCACTCGGATATTACAAAGACGCGGGCATCAACGTCAACATCCTGCCCACTGCTCAGGCGGGCGCCGAGACCTCGGTTGAGAACGGTGTCGCCGACATCGGCTTCACCACTCTGAGCAATGTGGCGGCATTCAATGCGCAAGGCGCATCCCTGCGCTATGTATTCGACCTCACGCAGAAGCCTGTGGCCCGTTGGTGCTCGCTTGCTTCAAGAACGGATATACAGACTCCCAAGGATTTCGACGGCAAGACCTTCGTGAGCTTCGGATCTGCCGAGCAGACGGCGGTAATCAGACAGATGATCAAATCCGCCGGAGGAAACGGCAACTTCCAAACGGCGACGGCCGGCACGAATACCTTCCAGACCCTGAGCAGCGGGAAAGGCGACTTCGGAGGCTTCTACGTCACATGGGAGAACGTGGAGAGCAAACTCAACGGCCCTGCCCTGAACTGCTTCGTCGCCTCGGATTGGGGAGTCCCCGGCAACCCCGACCAACTCGGTTTCGCAGTGAACTCTTCCTGGCTCAACAACACCAAGAATCAGAAGAAGCTGCAGTCCTTCATCACCGCCACCATCAAGGGATATGATTATGCCCTCTCACATCCGGATACCGCTGCCGACCTGCTGGTAAAACAAGCCAAGGAAGCCAATCTCGACGCCACGCTTGCCAAAACCTCGATGGAGGACATCGTCAAGGGCGGGTATTGGACCGGCAAGGAGAACGGCACATCGCTTTCCGGGAAGTTGAATGTGCAGGAGAGTCAGGACTATCTGAATTTCCAGCAGTCCGCCGGGACCTATACCGATGCGTCCGGAAACAAGATAGACAAGGCTCCGCAGGCTTCCGAGCTGTCCACCAACAGCTACGTGGACACCGCAGCCTCGAACGCCCATGCGCAACAATAATGGCCCTGGTATGAACGCATCACCTGCACGCCATCGACAAAGCGGCCACCTTGCAATCTGGCTGCTGCCGTCATCCCTGCTGATAGTCATACTGTTGGCCGTATGGGAAGCGGCTGTGCGATATTCCGGCATATCCCCCCGAACGGTTCCTGCACCTAGCGCCATCGCCTCCGCGACCGTGGAAACCTGGCCCGGGCTCATGGAGGCAAGCGCGGTCACCGCCTATGAAGGAATTCTGGGCTTCGCGGCAGCGGTCGTCCTCGGTGTCGGCATCGGCATGGCCATGTATGTCTGGAGAGGTCTGCGAGCCAGCGTCTATCCTCTTCTTGCCGGAGCCCAGACCATCCCACTGATCACCATAGCTCCGCTATTCATCATCTGGTTCGGTTTCGAACCTTCAGGAAAAATCGTCATCACTGCGGTCTTCGCGATATTCCCCATTGCCGTGCAGACGCTTCGGGGTTTGAGCGCCGTCCCCCGGTTCTTCTCCGATGTGGCTTTGACCTGCGGTGCCACTCGCTCATGGACGTTATGGCATGTGACGTTGCGAGTCGCCGCGCCACAGATATTCACCGGCTTGCGGGTCAGTGCGGCATATGTCTTCGCTACGGCAGCCACCGCCGAATATCTCGGAGCACGCAACGGACTTGGCATATGGCTGCAGGCGGCTTTCAATTCCTTCAGAACTCCGCTGATTTTTTCCGCCACCCTGGTGATCGTCGTGCTCACCGGCCTGCTGCTTGGGCTGATCAGCCTTGCTGAATTGCTGGTGATCGGGGCCGACAACCAGGATTCATGAGTATCGCTGGCATGCACGTTCCGGCAGCATTGCCGTAATCTACAATTATCCGTAACCACAAACACCATGATTTCAGCACCACGGTGTCACAACAACGGTGTCACCACCGCCGACGTTTACCGCCGACGTGACGTACAAGTCGGTTTCCGAAGTACACGTCATCAATGAGAGAGCGAAGGAAGCGCATGAATCCAGACAATACCGATCCACGGGAGCAGGACCAGCGACTACCTGAATTCGGGCAATACGCCCCGGATCAGCAGCAGGCGCCGAAGGCTCCGAGCGATGAGGCCCCGCCACAATACGGGCAGCGCGTTCCCGAGTATATTCCCCAGTACACTTCCCAAAGCACTCCCCAGTACGCCCAGCAGGCCTCCGCGCCGAGCACACTGCCGCAGATACCCCCGCAATACGACGCGAGCGGCAATGCCTTCGGGCAGGAACCACCGCTGTACTCCCCTTGGTACGGTATCGGATTCGGTAAGGCCATCCAGCGTTTCTTCGCCAAATACGCCATATTCTCCGGACGCGCTTCACGGGGCGAGGTCTGGTGGATGGTGCTGTTCAGCGTCATCGTCACCACCGTGGTGCTGTCACCGCTGAGACTCATCTCACCATCAGTCAACACCTGGGCCGGCTACGCATGGGAACTGGCGTTATTCATCCCGTGGCTGGCCGTCGGAGTACGACGTCTGCACGATGCCAACCTCAGCGGCTGGTGGATCGTGCTTCCCACCCTGCTGACCCATGCCGCATCCATCGGACTGAACCTGTTCGTTACCGGTCGGCTGCAGAATCTGCTGGAGTACGTCGCTGCCAACGGCACCATCGAGGGGTATCCGGGAGATACGCATTCGCTGATTGCCCTTGTCCTTATTCTGGTGTGCATGGCGGCCGTAGGCGGGATACTGTGGATCATATTCATGTGTTTGAACAGCAACGCTTCAGGCGCACGGTTCGACAAGCCGAATAGCGAAGTAGCCGAGAGGCGATAACTGCACTAAAAGGACAGCTTTTCGGAAGAATTATTACCACACTGCTGTCCTTTTAGTGCAGTTATCGTATTGGGGCCTTACACGCCAAAACTTGAAGAGCTATAGCTCGACGTGTTCCTTGCCGTCATCGTTATTCTGCACATGGGCGAATTTGGCGGCAAGCGCTTCCTTGTTCTTGCGCTCGTCCTCCGCCTTGGCCTGCTCCTTGGCGACATTCGGGTCCCACAGCACGTCTTCGAGGTGTTTCTCCCACTCCCTCTGCGCAAGCGGAGCAATGAACTCTGCGAAGCTGATTAGCTTGACCGACCCTTCGGTGCGCGCGTTGAGCATTCCCGTGAAGTCATGATCGCTGAGGAACACCCTGGGAATAGCCAGACGCTCCTGAAGTTCGTTAAAGAAAATCAGAGCCGGTAGAGCCCGCTGCGGCTGGTTTGGATCGTCGACGCCGATGGCATCCAACAGAGTGTCGATAGAGACAATCGACAAGGCAAAACGCTGGGCTATGCCTTCGGGGTCCAGTGTGGCTTTCAGCCCGTCATCGGAAAGACCCAAGGATGAGCCTATGCTTTCGAGACTTTCGGCAACCGTATTGACGGTATTCTGATCCCAATCAACGCCCAGCATGGCCGAAGCGGCCATAACCAACTTGGCGTCGCCACTCTCGGAATATGCGGAGATGGCGTCATAGGCCTCATTCGCACGGAGCAGTGCGTCCACGACGGTCTGCGGACGTCCGGGGATTTCCGCGGCTCCCTCATAGACATATTCGGCATCGGGAACCGTAACGTCCTCTCCGGTGAGAATCCGTGCGATGGTCTGCGTAATACGCACCTGCAGGTTTTCCGCGTATTTCGCGTCATTGTCCATCTGCAGGGCCTCGCTGAGCGGCCACAGCTTCACCAGTTCCGCAGCGGCAGCTGCCGCATCACGCAACGCAGGCAACATCGCTACACGTCCGATGTCATTCGTCTTGATTACCGTGGCCATCTTTACCCCCTTGTTTTCGCTTCGCCGATGCATCGCAGCATGGTGTCACCATCATCATCGACGCTCAGCGCTTGGCTTGCTCCATCATAGACACCGAAGCGGCCTTCTTGGGCAACAGAGAACAGCAGGCTCAGATGACCGCGGCAGCGGGATCCGCATATTCAATGGACACAGGCAGTTTCGTGGTGTTGTCGAAAGTGATGGTGGTGATAGAGGCCAAGCCCGTGTGCCTCAGCAGCATATTATGCTCAGCCCTTCCCGTTTCCAGAAGATGTCGAAAAGTCCAGATCGGGGATTCATGGCTCACCGCGATAATATGCTCACCCGGGTATTCGTCGACCTTTTCGTACACGAAGTCTCCCATCCGCTGGGCAATCTGCCGGTAACTCTCCCCCCAACTGGGTTTCCACAGATTGTGCAGAAGACCGATGTTGCCTTTGCGCCACACGGCGCCGTCACCGTGTCCGATGCGTTTGCCCCTGAATTCATTCCCTGCCTCGATGATGCGCTCATCGAGAGCGAGCGCCAAAGGACCCTGTCCTCTGTTGTCTCTTTCCTCGTTCAGGGATTCCAGAATCGCCTGCGATGTCTCCTGTGTGCGGTCAAGAGGCGAGGAGAATACCGCCACCGCATCGCAGAGCGCCGGTTGCCGGGCTATGTATTGTGCGGTCGCACGTGCCATGCGCTGACCACGAGCAGAAAGGTGGAAACCGGGAAGACGCTCGTAGAGCACATGTTCGGGATTGAATACCTCGCCATGCCGAACCAAACTCACTGTCGTCGTTGTCATATGACCAGCCCTTCACACAGTCGGTTATCGTCAGGAGGACAGTACATCCTCATGGGTCATGGCACAGTCGAATTCGCCATCACCATATACAGCGTGTCGTGTACAGAGGACATATAGAGTATGCCTTGCATACAACGCAATCGATATATAACACAATCGGTATGGGGCACCATCGCAGGGCAGCGCATCCCTCGGCATCTGGGAACCGAGGCGCATTCGTATGCGCGACAGCACAACACAACACATGGGATTCGGGAGTGCTGTGTTCTGCTCCGTTGTCCACAGACACACCCACACACCAACCACCACGTCCACCAATTCAGAAGGAAAGGCAACCACGGCACATGGTCAATCAGATGGGTCACGCTTTGCGGGATATCGGCAATCGCGTATTCGGAGGTTACGCGGAACTCCTGCGCATGCCGCACACCGCGCGTTTTGCCATCGGCTCGGTCATCGCCTCGATGCCATTCCCGATGGTCGGCATGACCATCACCATTTCCGTACAGCATTATTACGGTAGTTACGCACTTGCCGGAGCGCTGACCGCGGTGCAGGCCGTCGCCTTGGCGATTGTCGGTCCTCTCTTGGGCAAGCTGGTCGACAAATTCGGTCAGCGCCAGGTTTCCATCCCGACCGTCATCGTCTGGATCATAGCATCGACGGCTCTGATCAGTTGCATCACCGCTAAGGCACCTGAGTGGGTCCTGTACTGTATAACGCCGTTCCTTGCCGCAATACCGCCATGGGGAGCCATGAGCCGCGGGCGCTGGACCCATCTGCTGAAGGGCGACAGAATTCGTACCGACCGTGCTCTGTCGTTGTCGGGCGTATTCGACGAGTGCATGTGGGTTATCGGCAATCCTCTGGCTTCGATTCTTGCGGTGATTTCAGGTCTGCTGGCCTTCTCGTTCACCGGCGTCTGCGTGATCGTCGGGGCGCTGATGATGCTCACCGAACTCAGCACGGAACCTCCGTCGCAGTCTCGACTGGCTCGTGAATCCGGTCTTACACGAAAGGAATATCGTGCCAGGGAAGCGGCGATAGCGGCGGAGATTCAGGGTGAAGTCGGCAAACAGTCAATCTGGGGGCCGGGACTTGTGGCGGTATGCGTCACATGGTTCGGACTCGGAGCATTCCAAAGCGCTGCCGCCATTTCCATTGTGGCTTTTGCACGCGAGCAGCATATGGAGCAGTACACGGGTTTCGTCTTCGCGTGCTTCTCGTTGAGTTCGCTCCTCGGCGCGATCATGTATGGGGCGAAGAACTGGATCATCCCGCTGTGGAAACGCTTCTACTTCTGTTTGCTGGTGGTAAATCTGGGCATTGGTACCTTCCTGTTCGCCAAGCATCTGTGGGTAATCATGATCATCTACCTCATCATCGGCGTTTGCCAGGCACCGACCTGGATCAACGGCAACCAACTTATCCTGCATCTGGTCCCACCAACCAGATTCACCGAAGGCGTTGCCTGGATGGGGGCGATGAACGCCATAGGCGCATCGGTGGGGTCGGCCGTGGCGGGGCAGTTTATTGACAGCAGCGGCTCTCATGGCGGTTTCGCCGTGGTCACCGCCCTGGCGCTCGCCTCGCTCCTTATCGCCTTCATCGGACTGCGACAGATACGCAGCAGCACCGAAAAGCCCACGCTGACACAGGTGACGATCTAAGCCTGCACCCTGCTCCCCTACAGCCTGCACTATGCGATGTCTTTGCGTAAAGGTCGGAGATTCTCAGTCTGTTGCCCCTTGGATATGTTTCAATAGGTAACTGTGAAAAAACTCATCGCACAGATCGCGAAATTCGGTGTCGTCGGCGTCATCGCCTTCATCATCGATATCGGCATCCTCAACCTACTGGTCCGGTACCTCCACATGGGCAACGTGCCCGCCGGAACCATCTCCTTCCTGGTGTCGCTGGCGGTGAACTATCTGCTCAGCATGTCCATGGTGTTCAAACACCGTGAGGACATGGCACGGTGGATGGAAATCGTCATTTTCCTGATCTCAGCCGCCATCGGCCTACTCATCAACGACGTGATTCTTTGGATGGGAACAGCATCCCTGCCGGCCGATGCCATTGACACGATGCACGGGAAGTACGTGCTGTATACCAATATCGCCAAGCTGGTAGCCACGGTTATCGTGGCTGTCTGGAACTTCATCATCCGCAAATGGCTGCTCGACGCCCCGTCGCCCGACAAAACCGTCAACACCCGTTCTTTCGCGCACCGTCTTGGTCAGTGGTCGATTCACCACAACCCGTTCCCGGCAAGAACGGCCGGCAAATAACGGAAGCTCCGACTCTGCAAACGCAGCGGCATCTGCTCCCTGCCAGAATTAAGCGATAGTATCCGATAGAGAACTCAAGCAAGCAGCATGGGCTCAACACCAATTGAGGTGTTGAGCCCATCACGGCAGCTCAGTATCAGGAGGAACCATGCCAGTCATTCACACCCATGTCAGCACATCCACCACTCAGGAACAGCGTGAGCACTTGAAAAGCGCTTATGGCCAGGCGATCACCGCGGTTCCGGGTAAATCCGAAGGTTGGCTGATGTGCCCCTTCGAGGACAATATGCCCATCTATTTCGGCGGCGACGACAGCAAAGCTGCGGCATACGTGGAAGTCAACGTTTTCGGCAGCAGCGTGCCCGGCTCTGCATGGGAGCAGCTCACCAAGTCCATCATGAAGGCGCTGAGCACCGAATTGGGCATTCCGGAAGACAGAACGTACATTCGTTATACGGCGACCACTGATTGGGGCTGGAACGGCGGCAATTTCTGACGCATATCAGCGGATTCACCGTTTGTGTAGGGATTTCCAAGTAGATTGCAAGTAACTGACCCGGTATCGCAGCGAGTTTCAAGGGTTTCTCCTCGCTTCTACTTTCATTTCCCTACACAACCGTCGTATCAGTCGGAAAATAGCTGAAAACGCATAGGACGGGGTCGGAACCTCTCAATAGCTTGAGGTTCCGACCCCGTCCTATGCGTATATGAATCTGCGCGACTACTCAGCCACAACCTTGACGGTGAAGTTGGCGGAGATTTCCGGATGCAGAGCAACCGTGGCGGCAAAGTCACCGGTGGTCTTGATAGGATCCACGTGAATGGCCTTGGCCTGGACAGCTGCCTTCGTCTTGAGCGCTTCGACGATGACATCATTGGAGATACCGCCGAAGAGTTTGCCCGACTCGGACACCTTGGCGGAGATTTCCACGGTGGTGCCTTCGATGGCGTTCTTTGCGACAATGGCATCCTCGCGTGTGGCGAGTGCCTGAGCACGGCGTGCACGCTGCATGGTTTCGATCTGTGCAGCGGCGCCCTTGCTCCATGCAAATGCCAATCCCTGAGGGATGAGGTAGTTGCGGGCAAAACCGGACTTGACCTCTACGACGTCACCGGAGTGACCGAGATCCGCAACGCTGGTGGTGAGAATAACCTTGGTTTCCTTAGCCATGATAAACGCTCCCCTCAGCGGCCGGTGGTCGCGTATGGCAGCAGAGCCATTTCGCGAGCATTCTTGATGGCGGTGGCGATCTTGCGCTGTTCCTGCACGGTCACACCGGTGATACGACGCGAGCGAATCTTGCCACGATCGGAGATGAACTTGCGGAGCAAGGCAACATCCTTGTAATCGATGGTCGTGATCTTGGCGGCCTTGAGTGGATTCGGCTTTTTCTTAAACGGTTTGACCGGTGGTTGCGGCCTTTTGCGTGACATCTGTTTGTACTCCTTGAATACTGTTTACATCTTTGACAATCGGAAACTCAACGTGTTGAGAACACTCAACATATTGGACTTCCGGATACTAGAACTCCGGCTCGTCGCCCGAACCGCCGAAATCGTCGGATGAACCGAACGACCCGAACGATCCGCCTTTGCCGTTCTGATCCGAACTCCACGGGTCCGCGGGTGCGGCATTCTGCCGAGGTGCCGACGTCGGGGAAGCAGCGGAAGCCCCTCCCTGATATCCGCCCGACTGATACCCTGCACCGCCCTGATATCCACCGTTGCCGCCTGCATTGGCGTTTCCGGCAAAGCCGCCTCGTCCACCGTCACTGTTCCCGGAATTCGAGTTACGGGTCACCTGAGCGGTGTTCCGTGAAAGAGCCGGGCCGATTTCATCGACCCTCATCTCCACGATTGTGCGGTTATTGCCTTCACGATCCTGATAGGAACGCTGCACCAAACGGCCCTGGGCAATGACGCGCATGCCCTTGGCCAAGCTGGCTTGAATGTTGGAGGCCATCGGATTGTAGTTGGAATCCCATGCAGAACAACGCATGAACAGAGCATCCCCGTCTTCCCACTGCTGTGAGTTGCGGTTGAACTGCCTCACGGTGGAGGCAATGGTGAAGTTGGCGACCGTGCCGCCGTTACCGGTGGTACGAACCTCCGGATCAGCGGTGAGATTTCCCACCACGGTGATAACCGTTTCTCCTGCCATGATTCTGCCCTCCTCGGTGCGATAAACTGCTACATGATTCCAGCGGCTGTGAAGCCTCAGCTGAGTTCTAGTTTACTTGGCATCCTTACGAAGGATCTTGGTACGGATAACCGACTCGTTGAGATTCAGCACACGGTCGAGTTCGTCACTCGTGGCTGGTTCGGCACTGTAGTTGACAACCGTGTAGTTGCCCTCTTTCTTGCCATCGATCTCGTAAGCGAGCTTGCGGCGGCCCCAGAAATCAGTCTTCTCGACTGAGCCACCTTCCTTGGTGACGATCTCAAGATACTGCTCGGTCAGCTTTTTCAAGCTTCGTTCGTCGAGCTCCGGATCGGCAATGAACATCAATTCATACTTATGCGCAGACATCACCCACCTCCTTCGGACTTATCGGCCGTGGACTTTCCACGACAGGAGGGTGTAGCGCGTGCGTGCGGCAGAATCCGAGAGGATACCGTCGCAGGGCAACTGTTCCATGATACACGACAAGAAAGACAGACCGCATCGACGAATACGCCCCAAACCACCGTGTGCCTAAATCGTTGAAGATATCATTCTAATTCAAGCATGCAAGCTCAACGCCCAATATTCCGATAACGCTGTTCCGTACTCGTTTTGCTTGGCATCCACCAATCCCTATGATTGGCGTACCACTGTATGGTGTCTAGCAACGATTGATGGAAACTGGCATCAGCCGGCCTCCACCCAAGCAGAGTGCGTATCTTCGAGCTGTCGAGCGCGTAGCGCTTGTCGACCCCCACCCGATTCGGGACCGTATCATAATAGTCGGATGGCATTCCCATTGCATCAAGGATGGAAGCGAGAACAAAAGCGTTGCTGAGCTCATTGCCCGCACTCACCAGATAGGTCTGACCGATGTCACCTCTGGTGAGAATCTCCCAAACAGCCAAACAGTGATCGGATACTGAAATCCAATCCCTCACCTCCCTGCCAACACCATATAACTTCGGCCGCTCACCACAGAGGATGTTCGTGATCTGCCTTGGAATGAACTTCTCAACATGTTGGAAGCTGCCAAAATTATTCGAGGAATTCGAAATCGTCGCACGAATGCCATAGGTACGTATCCAGGCTCTCACTAGATGATCTGATGCGGCTTTACTAGCGGAGTATGGATTCGATGGACGGTACGGGCTCTCCTCAGTGAATGCGCGTTTGTCATCATAATCAAGATCGCCATAGACCTCATCGGTAGAGATATGATGGAATCTCACGTCATGCCGCCTCACACTCTCCAACAACACAAAAGTGCCCTCGACGTTCGTGGAAACGAATGCGGCTGGATCAGATATCGCATTATCGTTATGTGACTCCGCGGCGAAATGAACCACTGCATCACTCGACGCGACCACCTCGTCCACGAGATCCGCATCACGGATATCGCCATGCACAAAATCACATTGCTCAGCAGGAATGTCTACAAGGTTGCCCGTATTCGCTGCGTAGGTCAAGGCATCCAACACGGTAATATGGACCTCAGGATGACAGTCGGCGACATAACGGACAAAATTGGAACCTATAAAACCGGCTCCACCCGTGACAAGTACATGACGGGGAACGATATATGAACCCATAGCTGCAATGATACTTCAATACAGTCAGCTCCTATACTTAGGCCTATGCACAAGCAACTGGAAAAGTCATCCCCCGAGAATCTAGAAACGGTGATGATCACTAATTTCGATTCCACGATTCAGCGCCAGCAATGGGATCAGACCATCCAAACCCTCATCAGCAAGCAAATGACTGAAAGCACGAGAGCTGACACGATGACGGACATGCCCATTTCGGATCTGTGGGGTCATGAAAATCCTACCCCTTGCAAGATCATAACCAATAGATTCCCTGCATTGCGCGAGAGTTTTACCGGGAGACTCAGAACGGCATTCCTGTATTGCGACAAAATCCTCTTGACCCATTCATCGATTCTCGACGGAGTTTTTTTCTTAGCTTTCGGCCCCGAAATGATTCGCGAGGAACTAGGTCTGGCTAAGGCTGATCAGCCGGTGCTTATTATTTCCGGAACAGGGCGCAATCTACTCGATTGCCTGATCCAGTTCACCACAACAACGATTCAATCCGTCAGGGACCATTACCCGCAAGAATGTGGGATTCCAATCTCCTCTTGCGCGGGCAAACCAACTCAGAAAACACTTCAAGTCAAGCGGTACAGCGCGATGGGTATAGACATAACCCCCGGGGATGCCCTTGGGCTTGAGTCAAGTTGCTACGACAAACTCACCGAAATGCTGGAAGACCCGACAGATACGGACAACGTTGTCGACGGCATCATCTCTGCTCTTGAACAAAGCAAGCAAGCCCCCGCGAACGGCCTTGCTGCTGTCAGCGAGCAGTGGAAGCGATGGATCAGAGCTGAGCAGACAGGAGACATAATATATGTGCGGCAAGCACAGTTGCCGAAAGCCAAGGATGCACAGACGGCCCTAGAGTCGAACACCCGACAGACTTTTGCCAATCGATTCGAACAATTAGCTACAAGATACAAGGAAACACTTGTTTCGGTAATTCAATCACGCTCTTTCCCACTCCCCGCAGACACCGATATCGCCGATGTCTGTAACACACTGAATACAATAGCTAAGGAGCCGAAGCGCTCAAATGCCTTTGCCAGTATTCACAAGTTCCAATCAAAACATGAAGCCGGATATCCAGACACTCCTGAAAATGACCAAGAAAGCAGCGTCTCACATCTGCTTATTGACTGGTATCAATTCGTTTACCAGAAAACGATGGCCTCCCATCTCGATTCCTTCCTGCTCGCAGTGAATGCCCCTCGCAACTCATTTCAATACATATTGAGTGAGAAAGACCGTAAGGACATCATGACCCTTTCCGGTAGCGTGACGAATCTTCTGGCAAAAATGCCTAATGCGCAATTTTCAAGATTGTGCTATACCTGCCAGAAAACTGTTAGAGAATGGCGCGCCTGCGGCCATGAAACACCACAATCAGTGAGAAGAGTTCGCACACGCAACATGTCATATGCCGTCAACCAAATAACCAAACAACACAACATGTCAAGCGATGCCAAACGACTTGGGGTCAGCCTTCTGGTGAGCGCAATACTCGCCGTAGTCTCATCCGTCTGTGACAACATACTGCCTTCCGACGGAAATAACTGGCTGCTGGTGATTATCATCGCCTGCTTGATTCAGATCGCACCAAATATCCTGGATGGTTTGGCTTGGCTCTGGGGCGTTCATTCCAACGATAAAACCGTAATCTATCTGGACGCAGCATGAAGGAGGAATCAAAGATGGCGGACGCGCACGATGAGTGTGGTGTATACAACGAGGAGCCGCCTTTTGATCTCGACATGCCAGAGGTTGTATATGACTCTGGAGATTCCGTATCGTTGACTGTGACACGAATAAGAGCGCGATTACGGCGAAACAACGCGCCATACACGCTTCGATATGTTTCAGTCAAGCATCGCCAACCCGGTGCGGTATGCGTGGTATGCCACGATGGTTTACTGCTCCTGGCCCGTCACTGGCGCGTAGCAACGGGCGAATTCGGATGGGAGTTTCCACGTGGAATGGGGGAATCCGGCGAAACGCCCACGCAGACCGCCAACCGAGAACTGCATGAGGAAACCGGGCTGGAAGCTCGAAACACAAGGTTGCTGCAGCTTATACATGCCGACACCGGTTTGTTGGCCGACCAGATAGCAGTAACCGAAATCACACCAAAATCAACGGAACCGACATCTGCAGCCAGTGCGGAACTTGATTGGGAACTCAATGCCTCACATTGGTTTTCCACAGATGACATCGAACGGATGATCGCCAAGTCCATCATTTCAGATGGCATCACATTGGCCTCATATTGCATATGGAAAGCGCACCATTCCGCTGAAGATGCAAACTGAATATTATCAAACCGATCACACTGCGGATTTCGTCACATCCGTTAGAGCTCCTTCGGTGTCCGAACCATATTGGGTAGTATGTTAATGCACAACCGCTGAAAGCGAGGGAATAATGGATGCCGACTTGGTTATTGTAGGGGCGGGCCTGTTTGGTCTCACCGTGGCCCAACAAGCTGTAGAACACACGAATGCAAAGGTGCTGATTCTCGATATCAGAGACCACATCGGAGGCAATGCCTACTCCTACACAGATGAGGAGACGGGCGCAGAGATCCACAAATATGGGGCGCATCTGTTCCATACCAGCAACCAACGTGTCTGGGATTATGTAAACCGCTTCACATCATTCACCAACTATGTACATCGTGTGTATGCGACTCATAATGACGAAGTCTACCCACTTCCCATCAATCTGGGTACGATCAATCAATTCTTCCGCGCCCACTACACTCCCTCCGAGGCGCAGGCTCTGATCAGCGAGCAATCCGCGGAAATTACCTCTGAAGATCCAAGCAACCTCAACGATCAGGGAATCAGCCTTATTGGCAGACCGTTGTATGAAGCATTCATCAAGAACTATACGGCCAAACAATGGCAGACCGACCCGGCAGAGCTTCCTGCGAGCATCATCAAACGCCTTCCGGTGCGCTTCAACTATGACAACCGTTATTTCAAGGATCGCTGGGAGGGGCTGCCAAGCGATGGTTACACCGCATGGTTCGAACGCATGATTGACAGTGACAGAATTGATGTACGCCTTGGCGTTGACTTCTTCGATGAATCACAGCCATTGAACAAGAAAGCTCTTCTCGGGAAGGTCCCGATTGTGTACACAGGCCCGGTTGATAGGTGGTTTGACTACTCCTTGGGTGAATTGAAGTGGCGCACCGTAGATTTCAAAGAGCGACGCTATGATGAGGACGATCACTTCGGCTGCCCTGTGATGAATTTTTCGGATGCAGACGTGCCCTACACCCGTGCGATTGAATTCAAGAATTTCAATCCAGAACGCCGTGACCAGCAGAACCATGGCAAAACCGTTGTCTGGGAAGAATATAGCCGCTTTGCCAATAGGGACGATGAACCTTATTATCCGGTCAACACAGCCGAAGACCGCGACATGTACACCCGATACAAGGCGCTTGCCTCGAAGGAACCTGGCGTGCACTTTGGAGGACGGCTAGGAACATACGCATACTACGACATGCATCAGGTGATTAACTCGGCGCTAATCGCATTCGAGAACTCCATCGAACCCGAACTCTCCTGAACGAATTTACCGCAACGGAATGTGGTCGGGGTGTAGAGGCACCCCGACCACATTCCGTCCGAGATTAGTCAATTCTTATGGCTATTATCAGGCCAAAATGTCAGTTAGCTGTGTGATCCGTATGGCTGAATCATTCAGCAAAGCGTAATCACCGTTATTTGCATCTCGAATCACGAAGTTACATGCATTTGCATCAAGGGCGACACCTACGGCGTCTGTCGCCTTCGGATCCTGGGGATTCGGCGTTCTGAGGGAAGTAATCAATCTGAACTCCCCATTGTTGAATATTCTCAACGGCAAACTGAAATGAACGACATGATGCCCATGGTTGTCCATCTTCAACACCTTAGGGCCGGTATCATAAGTAATTCCCCCACGCCGAATATCATGAAGCGCTATTGCCAGATAGAAATCACCGGGTTCATCATATTGATATTCCACAGCGAAACGAAATGTATCAGAGCTCTTGCACAGTTCGGAAGACTCTGCATATGTTCGTAGTACAGGGCATCGCTCACTCAACCCATTAGGGAATTCACCACTTACACCGAGCTGGTCTTGTCTGCGCTGTTCCTCCTTTCGCTGCGCTTCGAGATTCGCCAGCGTGTATTGCTCGGCTACGGTCTCCTTATCACCTATGGCAGTGATTTCCCCATCCTTAATCATCATCGCCTTGGTGCAGTATTTTTTAATCGAGCCCATATCATGAGTGACCAGAATAACGGTTTTAGTTGGGTCTTTCCGGATTTCCGTAAAGAAATCGTCGCATTTCCGCTGGAATGCCTCATCACCTACGGCAAGCACCTCATCCAGCACAAGGATGTCTCCCTGAGCTTTGATTGCTACTGAAAAAGCAAGCCTGACCTGCATTCCGCTGGAATAATTCTTCAGCTTCTGATCCATGAATTCGCCAAGCTCGGCGAATTCCACGATGTCGTCGTACATATCGTCGATTTCATGGCGATCAAACCCAAGCAAGGACCCATTGAGATATACGTTCTCCCGACCGGTCAATTCAGGGTTGAATCCGACACCAAGCTCGATGAAAGGGACAAGCTTCCCTACTGTTTCTATGCTTCCCTCATCAGGCGAGTAAATTCCGGAGATCAACTTGAGCAATGTCGATTTCCCGCTGCCGTTTCTTCCAACAATGCCGAAAAAATCACCCTGCTGAACCTCGAAGGATATATTTTTGAGCACCCTTTGCTCTTTGAAACCTTTGATCCCTTTGGCCCAATTGATGAACACCTGCTTGAGTCCGGTAGCCTGTTCGGTAGGCAACCTGAAGACCTTGCCAACATGGTTGACGGTCAATACCGCAGGCGCGTCCTCTGCGGGTCGAAAAGCTTCTGCACCCGCTGGATGACCTGACATCTTCGATTCTTGTAATTGTTCTTGTGACATCACATAATCTCCGCGAATCGCTTGTTGTTCTTCTTGAATACGTAAACGCCCAGCGCAAAAATAACGGCTGTGAGAATCACCGGTATCAAACGGACCAACGGGTTACCCACCTGATTCCAGACGGTCGGCGTAGAATCCGGCGCAATGAAGTTGTGGCGTATGTCCTGTATGACCTGTGCGACAGGATTCAGCATCATGAGCTTTGCGACAGTTGGACCATAAGAGTTGAAATTCAGAACCATCACCAGCGGGTACACGATTGGCACAGAATAGAACAGGGCTTGAGTAACGACATCCCAGATATGCAACACATCGCGGAAATAGACATACATCGATGACAACAGGAATGTCACACCGAGAGTCAGCATATATAGTTGGATGACGTTAATTGGCAATAACAATACACGCCAGGTAAACTGCACCCTGTTAAGGAAGGCGAATATCAGCACCACCACGGTATTGATGCCATAGCTAATCAGAGATCCCATGGTTGCGGAGACCACAACGATGTAGTTGGGAAAATGAATTTTGCGCAGCAAATCACCTCTGTCGACAATTGATCTCAACCCCACACTGGTGGCTTCCGAGAAGAACTGCCATGAGCTGATACCAAGCAACAGCACTACCGGATATGTGGGAGTTCCATCAGTCATACGCAAGAATCTCGCAAATACGAGATACATCACGCAGAAAAGCATCAATGGCTGAAGAACCGACCATGCGACACCGAGGAAGGACCCTTGATACCTCAGTTTGAAATCGGTCTTTACCAGACCTCTAAGCACGACCCAAGCGTAATGATAACGGTCGGCGATCTTCCGGATTAATTGTTTCACGGCATACAATCCTATCAGTGCTTATTCCAAGTCAATATGCGAAGGGGTTCTCCACCGCCCTTAAAAGACGATATCCTCGTACTACCGCTCCTCCTCTGGAGCGAAATACGTGTTCCACCAATTCGGGGAAGTCATGGCCTTGAACTGCTCACGGTATCGCTTCCTATACGCAGGCCAGCGTACCGCCAGGCGTGCATACAACGCCGTAACCGAGCACATCGCTCTCAAAGCCTTCCATGGGTGGCGAACCAGCAATATCCCGGCGTCTTTTTCGACCGAAACAGCCACCGCGGAATCCATGGTAGACATGGCTTTCCAATGATTATGCGGCGACGAGGCCGTTGCCCTCAGATGCGCTTTATCAGAAAAAGGAACATTCCCGGAGCTGACGTGTCCTTGCGCCACGCTCATGCTTACAGCACTGAACACTTTCGTCGGCTCGACATAGCCGTCAACGACAGTGCGCGCATCTTTTCTCAATGGTGCAATCTGATGGAACAGTGCGGCGACACTGTTGCTGCCGATTGACTCGGCATCAATCGGGTTATGAATGATTAGTTGCTGTGGCAGCTCTTTCAAAGGCTGCATCTGAGCATCTGGCTGTGCGGAACGCAACTTTCTCACATCGGGCAGCTTGGTCTCCAACACGCTTCCGATGTACTCTGGCCCCTTCAGCACATCCTTTACCGCCATCTGGTGCAGCATAACAGCCGAATATCTGAGCTTCACGGCTGCCGATGCGGAGGCTCTGAACATATTACGGAACAGCTTCCCCCCGCAACGGTACGGCGAATACAACAACCCCATGATGAGTTTATTCCGGACATGGAAGTACGCCTGCCAGTCCAGAATATCGTCCTTGTCAACCCATGACTGATGCCATAGGCACACCCCAGGTACCGTGACGGTTCTAAAACCCGCCTGTTTTGCTCTGACTCCATATTCGACATCGTCGTTCTTGATGAAAAATGGATATGACAGCCCGATTTCCTTGATGATATCGACAGGAATCAAACACATCCACCATGCGTTGTAATCGGCATCAGCGCGCTTATGCAGCCAGGTCTCATCGGTGAACCGAGCATCCGCCATATCAGGGAATTTTGGAGTTCCGGGAGTCTGTTCCCAATAGATGCCTCTGACGTTGAATACCTCTGCCAACGAACACAGTCGTGTCGGTTCACTCAGGAAAAGCATGTTCCCACCGACTATCGTCGGCTTCGCACAATGATTTGCGAACATGATTGCCCGTGAAACAGATTCAGGCTCCAACACGGTGTCGTCGTCCAGTAGCAGGGCGTATTCACTGGAACCACGACTTTCCACTTCATGCATGCCTCTGGAGAATCCACCGGATCCACCGATGTTCCTCTGGTCGATTACACGAAGCTTAGCACCGAGACGATGTGACATCTCATCGAATTGCTCCGCCTCTGAAACACGCTTGTTGCCCTGATCCACAACCAGAATCTCGTCGATCACGCTCAGATCGGCAAATTCGGCGAGTAAGGCAAACTGACGTAGGCACCATTCGGGTTTGTTCATCGTGGTGATGGCAATCGATGCGTTCCCGTCTCGTTCAACGGCAATATCGGTATTCCATGAGGAGTTTTCAAGAGTAACCGGGTCATCTCCGGTCTCAATATCGAACCACAGCCAACCGCCGTCAGACATTCCCGTAATTGAAACTTCAATGTCATGTCTCCCTGCAGACAATTCTTGCTGTAATACACGGTCTGCTCGAGCATGCTGATCACTTTTCCATACAGTGAGCGTCGCACCAGCGCTGATCGCGACACTTAACGACACACGGTCCACATTTGTGGCGTCGCACCAGTAGGCCGCAGGAAAAGCATTGAAATACCCTGCAGTGCTGAACCGTCTGTACGCGGGGATACGCACCCGGCGCCTGCCATCGAACCAAACATCCAACTCCGGCGGATCGACTGCTTGTCCATGGCTATCGTACCCGGTACCATACAGGATATTGGCACTCTTCGAACCATGACGGTGCACACCCATCTCTGCCGTGGGGAAAACCACGTTCCACAATGCGTGTTCCCCAGGAGCCGAGGCTGTGCATCCATCGCCTGAAGGCCCTTCCTGGTTCAAATACCTTTGCTCCACAGTCGTTTTATGCCTTCCTCGCAAGTAACCATCCGTATCAACACGCAACAGAGTTCTGACCGGCGCTAACACTCAGCCATTGTTCATGCCCAGATAATCCAGCCAGAATGCTTCAGAGGTCATCGTCTTCCTGGCATCTGCATACTCGTTGTTTAGTTGTTTGATGTGCGAACGATAATATGCCATATCCTTGCGATATCGCTTGATAATGTTCTGATAACGCTTCACATCCTTGGTGCGTATCGCACCCTGCCGGTTCCACCAATCAATCACTACGAGACTGTGCTTGCCTCTTATTGCACCTGCTGGGTAGGACCATCCGTATACGGGAATAACCGCGTAGCCTTTTCCGGCCCCCACAAAGAATCGCTGTCCATTGTTGGTAAGATAGTCTTCCAAACGCTCGAAGTGGTTCCTCGGTTTATCCCCGTCCACCAACTGCCGGTCAATCTGCGACAGGTTGAAGTCTTGGAGTCCTGCCTGTTCAGCCTGTTTGGCAAGCGCATCAAAAGGAACCAATTTCTCTTTGCGTTTATTGGCTTTCATGAAGCATTCCTCGGCGACGGGCTTGCTGATGAAACCTGGCCCTTTCAGAAAGTCCTCGAAGGCATCCAGACACAACTCGGCATTGTCATATCCGAATTTCTTGAGTTCCAGCCTTATGTTGTTGTGAAGCTCATAAAGGAAGTCGGATTTTTTCGCAAACCCCGTAGTAGCTTGTGCGATCAAGGTATTTCGGGTGGTCTGATAGCGTTCCACAGCTGGGTTGTATCTCATGTGGAAAGGCATATGCCAGATACATAGACCGTTCATCGTGATGAACTTCGGATTGCAACGTACACCGTATTCTGCATCGTCGCAGCGGACGAATACCGGCAGCGGCAAACCGTTTTTCTTGATTGCAGAAACCGGAATGCAGCAGTACCACCATGCCGCGTACATCTGTCCCTTGACGGAGGAACGCGAACGGAACACCTCGTTGAAAACTACATCTTCGAACTTGGTCAGCCTAAGTCCTGGCTTCAAAGGAGCAAAGGCCCCCTTCGGCGTCATGAAGCCGAGGTCCTCCCATTGCTCGTCACCAATCTCAAAATTGAGCATGGCCCCACTTATGAAAGCCTCAGAGTATGAGTCATTAAGCAAACGAAGAAGGTTGTATGTGCGTTTGATACTCTCCGGCGAGACAGCGACATCATCATCCATCAACAGGACGTTGGTGGCCTCTGGCCGCTGATGCATTGCCGTGATCATGCCTCGGGTGAACCCGCCCGCGCCTCCGACATTGTTGTTCGGCACGACCGTGATGTGTTCGCTGCTGAGCTTGTCTACATCAAGCGTTCTGCCGTTGTCGACGACCAGCATGTTGAAATGAGAAGCGATATCTTCACCAGAGTCGACGATATTCTGCTTGATCAAATCAATGTTACGTTCGATAAAACGTTCTTTCTTGAAAGTAGTCGTGGAAAGAACCAGTTCGACAGGCCTCAGATCACCCTCGTATTCGACCTCATAATAGGCATTGCGAATCGAGACGAACCCTTCAGCGGAAATGACGAAGCCCACCACCACCCAGCTTGGCTGTACCTGCAAATCCAATTCAAAGGATTGCCACTGCGAACTTTCCGGTGCAGAGACACTCTGTTCATCAATGAGCTCGGGATGCGATGAGAACGCATCACCTTTGGTCTGCGTGACGGTGCAAGCGGCGCCACGCAGCTCCATGTGCAGGCGGAATCTCTTTGCATTGGTGTACTTTAGGAGTTTCTGTACCGACAAGGCATTGAAGTATGTCGAGAAATCAAAGGCACCCGGGCCTCTGAGCGTCCACTCATCAATGTCTTCATCGTGAACAACTGGACGATCAGATACGCAATATAGTGCAGGATAACCCACAGAGCGGGGATTTGTCTCCAACAACACATTGGCAAACCGAAACATCGGCATAGAAACCTCATTCGACTGTAATACGTGCGATAAACATTGCCATAGTAGCCTGAGTGTCATACCTTGATGAAATTACGCGCACAATCCATCACAGTATTCGCGCATGGCCGAGGCGAGCCAAACACCGCATGATAACAGAACGGCGGTGCACACCGGAACGCAGTCCCATACCGACGAGAGATCGTCGGGGATCTCTCATGCCTGTTGATTCCGCTCTATCGAGTCTTGCAGTCGGCTCTGTTGATGGTTCCTTTTGCCCTCTGGCAATCCTGTTGAATCGACCTTGTGGTCAATGAATGGGATAACTACCATCAACGCTACGCAGAATGGAAGAGTCCACCCGTACCTTACGTTATGAATCGGGGTGGTGAGCACCGCCGCGATGGAGAACAGCAACGGAGTCATATACAGAATGTTCTTTTTCCTTCCAAGGATGATGCATAATGCAAAGGACATAAGAGGAATCCAGGAAAGATACACCGCCTCGGTCATCAATAAGCCTACAACGGGCAACTGTGAGGCGGTCTGGTAAATCGCCTGTCCGAACTCTTGTTCTGACGACATCTCCCAACTCTCATATTGTGGAAGGATGTCGTTGCCACCATTGGCTTCCCACCCCCATCGCACAAAGAAGCCCTGGTCATAGACACTCCCAACGACGAAATAATCCCTGAGCCAATCGACTGATTTCATATAGGTGAGCGGGTGAGCAACCCCCTGTCTTACCCAAAGCCATAGTAATCTGGCGATTTGCTGCTTGCTGATATCCCGCTTAAAACAATCTTTGACTGGATTCGCCTGATATTCGTCATATTCTTCACGAATCTGATCGATCGAGCATTCAAGCGAATCCTCTATGATCGCTTTGTCATCGGCGGACATGGTGTCACCATGTTGTTCATAAACGGCAAACGTCTGCTGCAAAGGTATCGACAGCATTTCCTGAGTTCCGCCCGGCGCAACATGCAGCGCCGGAAACACCACCGCGGGGATGATTGACATCAATGCAACGATGATCACCATAAAACTCAGAGTCATCAGACGCTTTCTGACAAAAATCAGCAGGACTAACAACGAGGCGAGAATAATGTATACGGCAATTTTCCGCGTTTCCATACACATGACCGCTAAGAGCAGGAAACCAATCCAGAACACAGGTCCGATCCGTCGATGAGAACGTGCACGGATTACGTATTCAATGAACATCACCACCCAAAATATGAAGAATGGCAGCGAAGTCAGGTCCTTGACGACCGTCATCGACAAGCGCCCAAACAGAGGCACCAAGGCATAGAAAGCAGTCAGGGTAGTGCACCATTTCCAATTGATCTTGAGCCTTGCCCCGATGTAGCACAGCGATGTGCCAAGAGCCAGAGCAAGCGCGAAGGAATGGGCGAAGGACAGCAACCAGATGCCGAAAGTCTCGTTGCCGATCGCCAGACCTATTGAATCGAACCATCCGTATATCAAAGTGTCGAGCCAAGGATGATGATCACTCATCGCATAACCCGGCAAGTCGACCCGCAATGAGGGATCCCAGGCCTTGCCTGTTCTGTACCAGACCAGCTGTGCGACCGTATCAGCACCAATATTGGCCGGCGACAACATGATGATCCAAGGAACCCAAAGCAACAAGATAATCCCAGCTACAGCAATGCACCGTATGGGTGTGAATGCCTCGAATAGCCAGCGCAGAGCTGAAATCCTTGACCAGAAACCTCGAACCCGTGCACGGATCGCCTGTTTCACCTCACACGACAGCAAGGGTGGAAGACCACGGTGCCCGATGTCGCTCTTTGCGCCTGCTCTGCGGAGCACACACGCAACGATCATGGCAACGGCGAACGAAAACAACAATGTGTACCCGCACCATCTGATAAGCATGTACATGATATAGAACTTCGTGCGCATATCATCAGGCACGACCGGAGGCACATAGCCAAATGTCGAGATAGTCGAGGCCTCGGATTCGCCGGTCCCATAAGGGGTAAATGTCGTGGTAAGAGCGAGAATTCCGCCCACTGCATACGACCAAATCACATGTTTAGTTTCGAGCCGGTTCAGAATTAGCATACCCACATAGCAATACGGCAGAAGCACTATAAAGAGCGCAGTACTGGCGACCGGTCCATGCACGGCCACATAACCGAGGACTTCCGCCAAGGTGGCTTTCCACCCTGAAGAGAAGACGGAGACATCACCATATGAAGCCAGGAGCACAATGGTGCCAAGGAATGCAGAGCACAAAGCCAGAAACAATCTTGGCTTCAATATCTCACGCCGGTGCGTAACAACTGAACTGGCATGCATACTGAATTCTCCCTCGAATAAACTCAAACACACTGTTATAGAAATATCGTCTTGTATACTACCAATGGTTTACATATATTGATGAAGAATCATCGGTATGTAAATTCGGCCACAATCGAGAAGCGGAGCAACGATGCGATTATTCATACAAATTCCTTGTTTGAATGAAGAGACCACCCTCCCCCTGGTGCTCAAAGACCTTCCGCAAACCATCCCGGGCATAGATGAGATCGAAATCATGATCGTTGATGACGGATGCACCGACCGTACTGTTGAAGTCGCCAAAGAACTGGGCGTGCAACATATCGTCAGACATACCACGACCAGAGGTTTGGCCCGAGCCTTCCGCGACGGAGTAGATTACGCACTGAAGCATGGAGCCGACATACTGGTCAACACCGACGGTGACAACCAGTATCCAAGCGGCCGAATCCCGGATTTGGTAGCCCCCATCGTCAAAGGCGAGGCCGAAATCGTAGTCGGCGACAGGCAGACCGCTCAGATCAAAGAGTTTTCGGCTTTCAAGAAGAGCATGCAGCATCTCGGTTCATGGGTCGTCAACAAGGCCGCCGGCACCCATATACCTGATGCCGCTAGCGGATTCCGCGCATACTCCAGAGAGTCATTGATGCGTCTGAATATCGTTACCGACTTCAGCTACTGCATGGAGACCATCATTCAGGCTGGTAATAAACGTATAGCGATTACCTCCGTGCCGATCACCACGAATCCCAAAACACGGGATTCACGCCTGTTCAGCAACATCTTCGAGCACATGGCAAAGTCGGCCAGCGCAATAATACAGTGTTATCTGATGTATAGAGCCCGATCCGTATTCAAATGGGCTTCGCTCATTTTCGGAACGCTAGGCTCCATATTCTTCATCAGGTATCTGGCGCTGTTCGCGCAGGGGTTTGGACGAGGTCATCTCCAATCCCTCATCCTTGGATTGCTGCTACTGATGACAGCCGTGATGTGTCTGTCACTGCTGATAATTTCCGAGGTTCAGCGGACAGGTAGGAAACTACAGGAAGATCAGCTGCAAAGAACCAAAGAAATCATGTACAACACTGCTCTGCTAAACGTCTGGGAGGATTCGAAGAAGACGACAGACCCGGCTCTCCTGTCGGACCATGCCTTGTCAGCTTCTCCCAAAACCCGATAGAGCGCGGAGTCTCAGTAGTCCTGTTTTCAACAGCAGCAATAGATACAGCCCATAGGAACCTGCATATATCAATGCCAGAATCACAAGATTATCAATTACGAGAACCCGCATAAGCGCATGAAGAACAATCCACAGTCCTGCATTGATCGCTAACACGCACCACGTCTGTCGCGTGAGCGGATCGCCGAAACGCCGTTTGATCTCCATATATGAGATGACCATCGTGACGGCGGTGCAACAGAGACTGGCTGCCGCCAAGGCAGTGATTCCTGAGTATTTAGCAACCACAATGAACAGCGGTATGACCACGATCAGAGAAACGATCGACAGAAGATCTGAAAATCTACTCCCTTTGCGGATATTGAGCACCATATTGAAAATGACCGTCATACCCATACAAAAACTAGAAAGCGCCAAGAAAGTCAATGCAGGAGCTGCCACGGTAAACTCAGGGTGATAGAAGGTCGCAAGTAAATCCTCGCTGGTAGATGAAATCACAATCGCCAAAGGAAGAATGACCGCACACGCTACCAACACAAGTTCCTGAGCCTTAGATAATGCCTGCCCCCTCTCTCCTTGACTGAGCAACCCGGAGACCACAGGCAGAATGATCACCGCAAAGGCTTGCAGCAAATAATAACTTGTCTTGCCGAAATTCATCGCCCCTGTGTAGTACCCGGCCATCGCAGCTGGTCGTACCACTGCCTTCACCACCAAGGTGTCAACGCTCAATACAAGCGAAACCATGATGAAGAAGAACGAGAACGTCAGTGTGTGCTTCGCAACTTCTTTGAAACGGACTTTTTCGGGTGATCCTCCTACGAGAGATTTCCTGGCGGGAATCAGCAGAACCATACCTACGAAAATCGTAATCAGCATCGCGAAAAGATACCCGAGTTCGACTCCGGTGACAGGGTCATGGGGAAATACGACGATGATCAACGGGATCACGCCGAGTTTAACGATGGGATAGATCGTGCTGAGAAAAGCGCTGTTACCGAACCGTTGCAACCCATCGTTAATGCCAAGCACCACAACGTACAATCCGTTGGCCGGTATCAGGAAAGCCGCGAGTTTGAAATAGAAATCCAGGGAAGCGTCATTGAATACATATGCGAAAAGCGGCGCCCCAAAGAAGTTGATAGCGAAGAAAACGGCGATCAGCAGCAGTTGGAACAACAAGGTTTTCCCAATAAGGTCTCTGGCGTCATATTTCATGGAGGATATCTGACTCGACAGCGATTGTCTCGCCCCGTTGCTGACGAACATATATTCGAAATCAAGTACCGTGATAACAGTGCCGACAACTCCATAGCTTGCTGCCGGGATGCTCGAACCTAGGAAGAAATGAATGCAGTAGCTGCTGAGGAAGAACACCAGATTACTGATTATATTCAACACCAGTCCACGTTGCATGACTGTGGCCCCTTCTGCCTAGTGATAACGTGCGGTGAGTGTTCAATGACCTGGCATCATACTGCTCACTGCATCTTTTGGGTATTCCATGGATTCACCATGACAGCATCTGCTGAAGCATGACGTAAAGCGATGGATTGCTGTCAGAAAGCTGAGCGAACCTTCCTGACATCACAATGGACCATAAGTTCAACGCTAGGGTAATACCTACCAATACCAGCAACACGATATTGAAATGTCCTCGTGTTCGAACATCCATCTTCCCCGACACTGTCACAATGGTGAACATCGAGGCAATTCCGATAAGCAAACCGAAATCGCAAAGATATCGTGCGGCGTATGCCGAGGAAGAAGCATCAACGATAATCGTCAGCATGGATAATACGACAGGCGCTACAATCAGAGCAACCTTTGAACCGCCTATCGTCCTTCTAACCTTTGCCGAGAGAACCAGGAACATCAAGAGCCCCAGCGGAAACCAGAATAAGATTCCTCCAAGAGCCGGCTCGGAATAGAAAAAACCTTGATATCCTCCGGCATGCTCATTGGCCGATGAGAGCGATGTGAGGAAAGGGAATTGGTCGGTTACGGATGCAGGCACTATGAAAGCCTGCCACAAAGCATAAGGTACCTTGGACAACCCATCGATCTGCGCACGCTGGTCTGTGACGGTCAACTGATAGGAGGCACCAAAGTCCAGCAGGCTTCCGAAACGGATCTTGTTCCAAACAAGGAACGGAATTCCTATGAGAACGGCAGAGCACGCAGCCACAAGTGTCCCCGGAAGTGCGGCTTTCAGTGACGTACTTACTCTAGAACCTTCACTAAGCTTCTGTACGATTAACAACATCGGCAACAACAACGCCACCGCACAGAGCTGTGGTCTGCATCCCACAATCAGTCCGCATAAGACTCCGCCCGCGACAAGGTACAGACCATAACGAAAGCGGGAACTGTCACGATAATCCAATGCGCGGAACCAGCAGCAGGCAGCTCCTAACGCCAGACATAATCCTGTGGCAATGGGTACCGAATATGTAGTGGGAAGAAAGGACAGGTAAAACACAGGTTGCACCGCGCACATGAAAGCTATGCCCACCGCCGCTTGCACTAATACATGTGTTTTAGGGGAAAAACGCTTAAAGCAGAGGTACACAAACCTCATCGACAGCATCGCCAAGATGACGCCAAGGATAAGAATGACTTTCCAAGGAACAAGGTCCCCACCCGTAATCACGTGGTAGGGGAGAAAGAACAACAGTGCGGGGAGCACACCGAAATACGAGAAGTACTTGCCGTCATAGAAGACATAATCAAACAGTATAGGCTGTTGTGTCTGTGTTTTCATCAACTCGCGCAGATCCGACTGGTATGGGTTCTGCATCGAGGTCAGCATATCAGCAACAGGATAGTCAATCCAGGAATGCCCTGACGCCAAGGCCCTGGCAACACTTTGGTACTCGAAATCCGCTTGCCACTGAGTCATTCTCATGTACACCCATGGCAGAACCAGCATGGTAACCATAACGCTGAGGAGCGCGGAAAGCGTTGCAGCGCCTATCCAAATGGTCTTTCTCTGTACAGGTGTCAGATCTTGCTCACGTCTCCATACTTTGTTGACCATGGGCCATGCACCTACAAGGATCAGCAACAGCACATATACAGCAAGCCGAAGGGGGTTCATGCTCAACGGCGCTCGCACGTTTACTCTCGGTGGACCAGAGAACTCCAGCTCTGTACCAGGGTGCTCATGAATGTTCACGACTATACTTTTTGTGTTACCGGCCAGATGAAGCCGGATCACCTGCGACGACGGAACAGACCGGTGTATGACCCGTTGAGGAAGTTCCATTCCCAATGTGTGAACTGCGTCATCCGCTCTAAGAGAGACATGGAGCGAAGAGTCCGAACGCCCGACGAACGTCTCTACACGTGGAACAGGGTAATCGTTCGCCTTGATCGCATTTGACGTGGTTACGCGTGTTATGGGAATGTCGATATTATCAACGTGCTGGCCTATATGGCTGAGGGTTATCGTCGCCTCATCACTGTTCTCGAGGATATAGACACCCTCACCGACACTCTTCAAACCAGAACCATATGTCACCTGCACGTCAGCAATAGGCTGATAGGAAGCTGATAACCAATGTGAGGCATTAAAAATGAACAACTCCGCGATAATACACGTCAGCGCCACAAAGATTATCCTCATGATGAGGCTTCCATGAAATTTTTTCCCTGAAAACGATTGGCTTGAAGAAGTGTTCTCAGTTATTCCACGAACTCTGCTATGTTTCCCAAACCTTCTGTGGCCGGATGCTAGAGTGACTGGTTCTGTCATAACAGCGAGTATACAGTGTAGACTGTCATTGCTCAGGATCAGGGGATACAGCACGTGGAAATAATCCGGATCAAACACTGTTTGATCTATCTCCAGTCAGCACACCATCCGGGCGAAGACAGACCTTCACAGATCCGGCATCGAAGGAGATACCCGTTGCAACGCTCCACATCAACCCACCATACTCCTCCCTCACCTGCCGCCCGCACAAGCGGGGTTGCCATGAGACTGGGTTCCTTCCTGAGACATACCGACCCTTATGTGGCATTATTCTCAATACTGGTATCCACTTCTTTTGGATTCGGAATCCTGGTCCTCGACCATGTATTCACTCCACAACCGCAGATTCAGAGCACATACGGATATGCAACCATAGTTGCGCTAAGTATCGCAGGGGCTTTCCCCCTATACGTTTGTATAAAATTTTTATTCGGCAAAATTGACAACTATATCAAGGCCAACGAGCCCAATGCCGGGCAATCATACACGCAACTACGTGATATCACTCGCAGAAAAGGTCTGCCTTACGCTGGCATCATACTCACAGGCTGGTTGCCCTATCTGCTCATCCGGTTTCCCGGAAACATCGATTCTGATACATATTGGCAGCTAGAACAGATCTATGGCTTGGTCCAGCCGAATGATCAGCATCCATATTTTGACACTTTGATTTTCGGCGCATTCTGGAAATTGGGAGACGCGCTTCATAGCCATTTCTGGTCACTCCTGATTTTCGTTATTATCCAGATGACAGTAACTGCGTTGGTTCTATCCTTATCGCTGTGTTATCTGCAATTCATCAATATGCCTAGATGGTTGCGCAGGGCATGTCTGCTGTTCAGTGCATGCTATCCCACAGTGGCGCTATTCGCTCAGACCATGGCCAAGGACATGCTTTTTAGCTGGATTTGGGTGCTCCTGGTCATTTCCCTGATGGAAATAATCAGGAGCAGGGGCGGTATCCTCAAACATCGAGGCTTCCTTGTTTCCCTGATGTTCGTCGTATTGCTCACCATGCTGACCAAAAAGACCGGTATCTACTTGACCTTCGGTGCATTTGCAGTCACATTTCTATGCGCAAAGCGGCACAGATTACGCTGCATCGCCTCCTTCATCATTCCTGCAGCGTTATTCCTGGGAATCTGGACGTCCATCCTCCTTCCGATGTGGAACGTGGCTCCGGGGCCCGAACGTGAGATGCTGGCCGTGCCTTCACAACAGACTGCAATGTATATCAGGATGCATAAAGACCGCATGACCTCCAAGGATTGGTCAACCCTATCAAGGGTTTTTGAGGATCCGCAGAGTCTCGGAGAGATATACACGCCAGCCCGAGGAGACAACACCAAAGGGCGTTGGAAAGAATCTTCAACGACTGAGGACAAGAAGGCTTTCCTTACATGGTGGCTGGATAGTCTCAGAGATGATCCGAAATCATTTATTCTTGCTTTCGCTGCCAACTCACTGCCGGTGTACTACCCTGACATCTCCACAGAAGGAGACGAAAGCACCTTGTTCTATGGCGATAAGGTGACGTCGCAGGACACGACGGACGAGAATCTGATTTCCACGCTAATTGCCTATTCAGGTGGGAAAGCCACCAGATCAGATATCTTGGAGCTCACTAACGGCGCTTCCCGTGATCCTGCCATCAGCTCGGTATCAGATACCTTCAGCTTCTGGTTTCTGAGAATCAGCCACGCGTTCCCGATCCTGTTCAGTAAGGTTTTGTTCACCACCTGGATACCACTGTTCTCGTTGTGCTATTGCCTGCGAAAAAAACGATGGTTAGGGGTGGCATGCCTTGCACCTGCTGCATTGACATTACTCACCCTGATGATAGGCCCCATAGCAATACCTCGGTATCTTGTGGCGGTGTTGTATACGACACCATTGACTTTGGGCAGTCTGTTCATCCAGTTCGATGCATCATCCAAACGCAGGGGAATTTCCACTGATGACGGAAGTTCCGCGAACACCGAATTGCACAAACCACTTCCCTTGCTCGGGCAACAGTCCTTGGTCAATTCCAACGGTGCACGTTGAGCCGTTTCATCAAAAGCGTGAAGCGGCTCAACGGAGTTTGAATACCCACTGCTGCGCACCCGTCCCGTTAATCGTTTGAAGTTGTAACCGGGTACCGTCAGAGTACAACCCAAACCTGGCATCTAGAACATACCTGTTATCGAGTGCTGTTGACAGAACAAAGTTGCCTTGGTCGTTTCTTCTGACTACCCAAGACTGGGCGAGGCTATTGTTTGATTGATATTGACCAACGACCTTGCTCTGCCCTGCAACAGCCGCCGGCACCTCCAGCATCTTCCCTGTCGCTATGTTCTGCAATCTGACATAGCCCGCACTGTCGTGAGTGACCCTCCAGTACTGGGCTGCGGTGGAATTGCTGTGGTAGAGCTGAATTGGCGCACTGTCAGAGCCGGAGGCGGCAGCCACCTCGATAACGGCATTGCTATTGATGCCAGATCTGATGGAGTACACCCCATCGTTCAATACCGCTGTGTCGCTTTCACTGACCTTCCACCGCTGAGCTGCTGAACCATTCTGCGAATAAAGGGATAGTTGTTTGGAATCGCTTGCTATTCCAGCGGAGACATCAATGTTCTTCGAAGAGTCCAGATTATAAAAAGAGATCTCACCATTGCCAGCATCTCTAACGAACCATTGCTGAGCTTGTGTGCCATTCGTCTGCCACTGCTGCAACGGGGCTCCGTTGTACACTGCTCCTGCCGCCACCTCGACCTGTTTATCGGATAGAGCGCTGGTGATGGTAAATACTCCATTTGCAACCTGTTGCAGAATAAAACTTTGAGCCTTTGACCCGTTCGATGCGTAGAGCTGTACTGCCGCTCCATTAGCAGTCGAAGCCCCTCGCACATCCATAACATAGTTGTTGTCGATAGCGGACGCAATCTTGACAGGTTTTGCAGTCGGCAATGCGGTTACGGAAGTCAGCAACACCCCTTGGGCTTTCGTGCCATTGGGTTCGTGAACATTTATCGATGTACCGTTGACCGTCAGCCCTGCTCGCACATCTAATACAACATTGCCGAGCGCCGATTGGAGATACAACATGCCGTCAGAATTTTTCCGGATGAACCATTGCTGTGCAGAGCTTCCATTTGCCGCGTGCTGAATAATCGGGGTGTCATTCTGCCTCACCCCGTAACGGACATCCAGCACCAGACCGGAATTGACATTAGTAATTACATAGCTTCCATTTGACTGTCGTATAAACTGGAACTGCTGTGCTGAACTCTGATTTCCTTGATACAACTGGCTCATTACACCACTTGTTTTGCTGCCTCCAGGAATATCGAGACTATAGCGATAGTCCAGTGCCGAGTTTACGAAATAGCGCCCATTCGGTACATATACCATTTCCATCGAAGTCGTGTCGATTGCTGGTGTGGTGGAAACCGGATTTCCGAACCAATCGCTGTAATACAGATAAAAGTTTCGATTTCCATAAGAAGAGCATCCGTCTCCTTCCCCGTATCCTGCGTTCAATGCCGCCTGATTCGGACGATACGGAGTGTAATTGTAGAGTCCTGCGGTTGCTTGGTTCCTTATATTGACATAAGAAGTCCCACACGAAGATTTCGGACTCCAATAAATCGTATTGCTGCCGATCCTGTATGAGTAATTGGCCGGTTTCGCTTGATAAAGTCTGTATTGGCGGGCTGAAGCATACACTTGATTGAAAAAGCCGTAATAGTTTGCATCACATTGGGCATTGTCAGGACAAGCGAACCCCATAGCCGTCTTATACCTCCAAGGGCTGGGCCAGGTATGTGTCACAAGGGCGTTTTCTTTCTCAAGAAGCACTAGGAGCACCTTCTGACTCACTCCACAGCTCCGTGCAACACCATCTAGAATCTGAGCTGCCGTCTGACTCTGCCCACCAGAATAGCCTGAACAATACTGATCACGAGATTTACTGACAGTTTGCGTCTGATAATTCTTGAGACACACAATGGAGGAGGGATTCGAATCACGCCATGCCTCGCAGCTCGGGACTTTCTTGTTTAGAAAAGACTGTACCTCCTGAGCAGTCATCGCATTCGAATCGTAGAACTTTGCATCCGAAATGATATACCCAGGATCGAACGCATTAGCGTCAGCGGCTCTGGCGCTCACAATCGCCCCAAACACGGATTGCCCTAGCATAATAAGACTCAAGACAGCTACAATCCCAGCCGCCAGAAAAGAGTGTTTATGGTGCGCTATCACGAAGGTGCCTCCTTGTGAAATCCAACGTCTCTGCGGTGCCAGTTACTCAGCTGTACCGTATCTTATGATATTTTGACCGACTGCGCCTTCGACGCCCCGGCAGCCTGATCAGATGCATAGCTCAGAGTGACGGTCCATGTTCCCGTACCGAGCTGATCGCGGGGAATGGTCAGGGTACCGCAAGATGTGGTTGTCCCGCTGGAAAGGCCATTCCCCGATGACTGTCTGACCACGCCGTCCTTGGAAGCGCTCAACGTGCATTGTCCATTGTTCTGCACGATATTGCTAACCCAACCGTTAGCCGTCAAAGAGCCGTCAGCGACATCCACCCAACTCAGTCTTACATCTGCAGTAGCTTTTGCCCCAGCCGCATTCGTGGATTCCGACACTGAAGCCGGATCTCTGGCAACACCATCATCGGGATCATTGCTGTCACTGCCAGCAGGACTTGTTTTACTGGATTCTGCGGAGCTTGAGGGATCACTGCCTGGACCTTCTGTAAGCACTCCAGTATCTTCTGACCTCTGCCCCTGCGAGACACTGCCCCCGATATCCTCCGAAGAAGAGCGTTCGCTTGACGACGTCGAGCTGGAGTCAGAGCTTCCCGCAGTCTGGGAATGCAAAGTAAACCAAGCATTTTCAGACCACCAGATGAGACCAGCGATGGCAAGAACAGCCAGCACCGAGGAGACCGTGACAATGAGCTTCTTCTTATTCATCTCACGCACCTCATCCCTATGATTTAGACCTTGGGTATTTCATGCATCTTCGCGGATAAGTACTCACCGCTGTACCTCTTGTTGATAACCGCCATATTGCTATCGATGACAAAACGCTTCCTATCCTGCTCAGCAAGCACATCCAAAATAATACCGGTAACCACCATCATGATGCCGAGGAGCATAAGCAGCACGGATACGATCAAGGTCGGAAAGCGCAGGACCAAACCGCTTCTCCAGAATTCAAACACCACGGGTAGGAATATGCCAAAACCCCAAACACCGAAGATCACGCCAAGGATACCGAAGAAAGGAAGGGGCTTGTATTCACGAATCATATGGAAAATGGTCGAAAGCACCTTAATGCCATCACCGAAGGTATCGAGTTTGCTTTCTGAACCTTCAGGCCGATCCCGATACTGCACGGGTAGTTCACAAATACGCACATTCTTATCTAACGAATGTATCGTCATTTCTGTCTCAATCTCAAAACCCTTAGAGAGACAGGGGTACGTTTTTACGAATTGCCTAGAGAAAGCCCGGTAACCCGTCATGATGTCCTGGACTTCAGAGTGGAACATCGCATTGATTGTCCACCTCACCAACTTGTTGCCAAAACCATGAAATGCGCGTTTATTCTGCTCGAAATAGGTGGAACTCAGTCGATCACCGATCACCATGTCGTATCCTCCGAGGATTTTTTTCACCATTTCAGGTGCACTCTCGGCAGGGTAGGTATCATCACCATCGACCATTATGTAGGCGTCAGCATCTATTTCGTTGAACATCGCGCGTACGACGTTCCCTTTGCCTTGTCGTGGTTCTTTTCGCACGACAGCTCCAGCTTTTGCAGCGATTTCGGCTGTGTTGTCTGATGAATTGTTGTCGTAAACATAAACGGTTGCGAGAGGCAATGCTGTTCTAAAATCCTTGACGACTTTCCCTATCGTTATTGCTTCATTGAAGCAGGGAATGAGCACCGCTATGTCTGACTTCTCCAACTGTTTACCATCATATAGGTCAGGTGATTCACCCAGCACAACACTCATCCACTATCTCCCTACCGCATTTAACAATCAACTACGCAGCGTTCTCTCTACTCCAATGACATTCACCATAATAACGGTTATCCGATCAGCGCCCTGACACACTCAGTCCCTCTTGAACAAATCCCTGGTATATATCTTTGCTTCGGCTCCGGCAAGATCTGAATTCCATCGGTTGGCCACAATCACGGAGCTGCGACGCTTAAAATCTTCGAGATCTTTGGTAACCTCGCTGCCAAAGAACTCGCTGTCTTTCATGGTTGGTTCATATACAAGGACTTGTACGCCACGAGCTTTGACACGCTTCATCACTCCTTGTATGGCGGATTGGCGGAAGTTGTCCGATCCGGATTTCATCGTCAGTCGATAGACCCCGACAACCGGGTTGTCAATGCCTTGGATGCGATCTTCAATCTCGGAGGCAATGAAATCTTTACGAGTACGGTTGGCGTCCACAATCGCGGAAATCAAATTCTGCGGCACTTCCGAGTAGTTGGCGAGCAGTTGCTTGGTGTCTTTCGGCAGGCAATACCCACCGTATCCGAAACTTGGATTGTTGTAATCGGAACGAATACGCGGATCGAGGCATACGCCGTTGATGATCTCTCGTGTTGAAAGCCCTCGACTTTCGGCATAGGTATCCAGCTCGTTAAAATATGCGACCCTCAACGCTAAATACGTATTGGCGAAAAGCTTGATTGCCTCAGCCTCGGTGGTGCCCACGACGAGTTTCGGTATACCCACACTGCCATTCTCATTGTGACGCGACAGTTCAGCAGGATCGGCTCCTTGCTCCAACAGATTTGCAAAAGCATGCGCTGCCTCGATAGCTTGTCCATCGTCGGCAGGAGCACCCAGCACGATGCGGGATGGATGCAAGTTGTCGTAGAGAGCGTGACCTTCACGAAGGAATTCGGGCGAAAACAGTAGACGTTCATCACTCAGACGAATACGTAAATGCTCGGTGTACCCGACAGGAATGGTGGATTTGATGATAATCCAGGCGGTTGCATTCACCTCACGGATAGCACTGATCGCAGCCTCGACACTTGACGTATCAAAATAGTTCTGCTGCGAATCATAGTTCGTCGGGGTTGCGACGACCGCGAACTCTGCACCTTCGTATGCCTCTTTCGCATCCAGTGTGGCTGAGAATCCAAGAGGCTTCTTTCCTGATTTTGTTGCCGTCGAGAAAAGCTGTGATCTCCGTATCAACGATAGGACTTATTCCTTCATTAAGCATGGCCACTTTCTCAGGAACGATGTCCAAAGCATGTACTTCATTGTGTTGCGCCAGCAGCAATGCCACCGACAATCCAACATATCCTGTACCAGCAACTGCGATCTTCATTTATCCGTCCTGTCTATGAGCTTGTCGCCATACGCTGTACGCCGTCTGCACCGACAGCCATCGATTCGGTCCAACAATCTTGCACACACCACAATACTCACACAACCGCAGCAAACGGAACGGGCGGAATCCGCAAAGCAGACTGGATGCGAGCTGTCGATAATCCTGATCTTCTGAAAACTCCGTCAGCGCAGCACTGATCCAAATACAGTGATGCGGTGTCCCGTCGATTGACAACACACGAAACACCGCGTCACAACCGCTGAGGCTTGCTACCGCTTCACGGCTTTGAGCCAGCGCAGACCGACACCGAGTGCGGCCAGCACGGCCACGGCAATGGCCAGGAACGCAGCGTTCACACCGGTCCGGGCCAGATCGCCCCTCACCACCGTCACGGACTTGCGGGCTTTCTCCTGTGCATCTGCTCCGCTTGTGTTGTCAATACCGTTGATGCCATCAGCACCGCTCGTACCATTACCACCGTTTGCACCGTTGCCACCTGCACCGGCCCCTCCCCCGGGCTCGACATCGGCGGTCTTACCTGCCGCAGTGACATAGGACACCGCAGTGGTCGTCGAGCCACCGTACTGGTTGGTCACCACCGCATACCATCCGTGAGTGCCCGCGGAGGCATTCTTCCAGGTCACCGTAGCGGTGAGCGCATCGGCATTCCCTTCGGACAAGGATTTCACCCCATCGCTCAGACCTCTGACCAGGCCCACACGCTGCTGCTCGGCACTGCCGCTTGCCGAAACCGCCTTGGCTGAGGCTATGAGCGTGCTGCCTTGCAGATCCGCCGCGAAGGCATCGGTTGCCAGACGCTTCGCCGAACTGTCCGCTGTTTGCGGCTGCACGCCCAATTCCTTCAGATCGACGGTGAACTGCTCATCCGAGGGTGTGAATGACGAGGAGGCAACGGTCTGCGAACCATATTTCTGGATGGAAGGCGAATACGTCCTGACCTCCATGGTGGCGTTTTTCGTGTTCACATGCATCAGTCTGAGGAATCCCATGCCGCCTTCGTCCATGGCCTGGTAGTCGAAAAGCAGGTTGAGCACGTTGCGGTCGGCCTTGCCATCGCCGTCCGAGTCGATGCGGGATACGGTCTTCTGCGCACTGTGGTAATGCCCCGAGAACACCATCTTGACGTTGTCGTTCGGCACTACGACCCGCTTGTAGATGTCCTGCGGGACGAGTCCCAGGCCTCCTGACGCGAGCAGATACTCATGGAAGTTCAGGATTGCCACACGATCCGGATACTGCGCCAACACCTGATTCATCCAGTCAATCTCGTCGTCCTCGACTCCCCAGCCTACGGAGACGACGATAAAGTCGATACCTCCGGCGGAAATCAAGTCATAGTGGCCGCGATTGTCCTTCAAAGAGCCGCCGTACCAAGGATTCGAAGAGTATCTGCTCGCCCCGAAGTGCTTGGAGTAGTTGACATAGTCTTCGCTTTTGTGGTCCACGTCATGATTTCCTGCCAGCACTCCGTAGGGGAACTTGGCATCATCCAGTTTCTTGTACTGCTCATCCGCGCGCTCCCATTGTTCCGGGATTTCGGCATTGTCCACGATGTCTCCGGTATGGAAGAGATACTGAATGTTCATGGCGTTTCTGGTCTTGAGCAGCCAATCGTGGATGTTCGCCTGATGCTGGTAATACCCGTCGTTGTCATAGTTGGCGTTGTAGTACTGGGTATCCGATTCCCAAGCGAAGGTGAAATCATAGTCGCTGCGGGCGGTGTCTTCCTGAGAGATCGCATCGTCATTCATGGTCACCACAGGATTGCCGTCGGCGCCGTTAATTGTTGACGTGCTATCCGAAACGGGGCTTTGCAACCCTTCTGGATTGGTGTTTTCCGTATCGTTCTCCGTCAGGTTTCCCGAGGCGTATCCCGCACCGTTCTGTACGACCACGGTCATCCTGCCGTCCTGAACATGGTCGGCGTTCGCCACGCGTTGTGAGATGCTGGCGTTGCCGTCACCATCCGCGCTCACCCTGGCCACCCGGTCCCAGACACCTGTGGCAGTGTTCTTCACGAAGGCGTAGATGTCGGCACCTGCCTGCGCACTGCCGTTCCAACGAAGCGTGGTTGCGGCATCGGCATCCTGCTCGTACTGGGCAGGAACCGTCACCGTGAAGGACTGGAAGGGGAAGCCGCTGTTCGCGGCCGTGGTCTCCACCACCTTGCCGTCATTCGATTCCTGAAGTTTCGCGGCATCGCCGTCCGCAAGCTGCTCCGAGTTCGCGCCATCCGCCAGACCGGACTGTGTCGTGGTACCCGTGGCAACCTTCACCTGCTGCTGGTTTCCGGGCTTGAACTCCTCACCGGCATAGAATTCGACGTTCAATGCATCGTCCGGATTCCCCTTGGCGGTGACGCTCAGGGTCGGGTCGAGCTTACTTGTACCGGCCGTGCTGTCCAGGGAAAGAATCGACGGATTCTCTGCATATGTGGTGAACGAGACCTTCTTGGTGCTCTGGTTGCCCGCCTTGTCCGCGACGCTGAAGGTCACGGTATGCAGCCCTGCGGAAAGTTTCGCGGATGCAGTGTCGTACGGCAGGGTGATGTTTTTTGCCTCGCCTTCGCCATCACTGAGTGTGGCGCTCAATGCGCCCGACTCCCCGGCTGACGGAATGCCCGATGTGGCGTCCTTCGCGGTCGCATCGATGACCATGCTGCCCCGCAGCACGTTGCTGTCCCCGCCTTGGGCTGTGATGGCGGGCTCTATCGTGGGCTTGGTGTTGTCCACGACGACCTTCGCCGTTGCATCGCCATCCTGCGATTTGGCGGTGACCGTGTGCTCGCCGTCATGTGCCGTAGTGGTGTCCCAGAGATACTGCCTGGAGGTCACCGAGGAGTTGTCGATGGTGAAATCGAGCCTGATGTATTCGTACTGCCCTGAGGAGTCACCGATCTTGATCTGCTTCGTCGAATCGGCGACTTCAGCCGTGACATCCTTTTCGGTGATCGTGCCCTCGGTACCGGGACTCACCCCAGCAACGGCCTTGCTGACTTTAAGATGCGTGCCGTCAGGCAGAACCAGACGAATGTTCGAAGCGAGGTAGTTGTCCGCATTTTCGGAATTGACGGTCCCTGCGGCATCCAGAATGTCGGTGGCGCTCGATTTGGTGCCGGCATTCATGTAGAGCGACAGAGTGTTGTCATGAATCTGCTCGAGGGGTACCGGGAAGGAGACGGTTTGCGTGTCACCGTAAGTTCCATCGTCGAAACTGCCGATGACGTTGTTCTTCCAGTCATCCTCCGTCGGCGTTCCCGAGATGGTGGTTTTGGTGGTGAAGGAGTTGAAGAAGAATATGTCAGTCTGGGTGATCTCTGCGGCGATATAGGGTTCGGATTCGAGCGAGTCCGTCGTCTGCGAGCTCTCCACGGTTGTTCCGTCCACTGCGAGCGATGGCTTGTTCTCGCTGTTCGTGCCGGTACCTCTCAGCGTCACTTTGCCACGGAGGAACTGGCCGTCCTTGACGTTCAGACGTACGGATGCATCCGTGTAATCGGCGCCGACAATCGTCTTCTGACCGCTGTTCTGCACGGGGTTGATGCCGTCCGAAAACTCAAGATAGTATTCGATGGCCTTCACACGGATAAGGTCGATGTTGTTCTCCGTGTATCCGTAGAGGTCACTTCCGGCCGTTTTCGTGAGGTTGTGGGCGACATACTCCGTCTCCCCCGCATGCCTGGTGTACAAGGTCACCCGGTTGACAGCCGACGATGACGTGATTTCAAAGGAGTACTTCACGTCCTGGTCCGTGGTGAAGCTGGTCGGTGTGTTATCAACCACACTCGCCACCGATGCCGAGGACGGGAACAGGTAGGCCGTCGCGCGAATATCGTCGCTTTGCAGGGAGCCCGGAGTGGGCGCCTGGTCGCTTCTGACGATTTTCGTTTCGCTTTCCCCGGCTGAATACACATACTGCAGGGAGTGCGTATCGCCTGTGAGATTCTTCGAGGTGTTCGCAGGGTAGTTCGCGCTCGACACCAAGGTCTTCGTCTTCGTCTCGATTTTCAACCCGCGAGCGGAGTTGTTCGCCATGCCACCGGACTGGATTTCAAAAAGGTCGGTGCCCATGGTGAGTGCATGGTCGCCGTCAAGACCGAAAGCCTGGTTGAAATCGGTATCGGTCAACGCGTCGTTCGGCCCGTTCTTGATCCAGAACACCACGGATTTGCCTGCGGGGATGGTGATGCCGCCTTGTTTCGCCGGCCATTCCACATCACCGGAATCCCCTTGATCCGGGTAGTTGTAGTAGAGGGTGTAGTTGTCCGAGTAGTCGATCTTCTTGTTGGAGATGTTGGTGACCTCGATGAACTCGAAGCCATCGGAACCGCCCACGTTCTTCGTGTCCGGCATGATTTCCGTGATGACCAGCGGCACGGTCGCCTTACCGTAATTGTTCTGTTCCTGGGGTGTCAAGGCGATCGACGTACCTGCGCCGACGGTGCGCACCCCGTCGGTATCCGTCGCCACGAATTCATATTCCACGCTGGTTTTCCCGATGAGGGTTCCGGCGGGAATGGCGAAGGACCACACATCCGAGTTCTGCGTTCCGTCGAATGAGGAATCGCTGAAGTCGGTATCCACATTGCTTTTCGTGAAGAGACGCACGGAGGCGATATTCGACAGTCCGTCCGAGGAACTTACCTTGGCTTTGAGATTGATGACCTGGTTGTCCTTCGCGTCGCTGTTGACGTCCGACACGTCGGTCACCGTGACGGTGCGACTGCTGACTTGCGGCCAGCTCGCGGGAATCTGACCGGCCAGCAGTGTGCCCGGCGTGGCGGCGTTGCCGCTCGACAGCGTACCCACGCCTCGTGCGTCATAGGCATAGTTCAGCGTGGTATCGGTGTCTCCGCTGCTGTTGTATTTCACCGTATTGCTTGCCTGCGTCGATTTCTGAGTGAGTACCAGACTTCTCGCGGAACCGTTGGCCATGCCGGCGCCCTTGGCGATGGTGAAGAGATTCGCCCCCATGGTGAAATGAGGAAGGCTTGAGGTCCTAGCCTGCCAGAAGTTGCTGAAATCCTCGGCTGTCGTCAGACGTGGAGTGATGCCCTCCATGCTGGCGAAAGAGTAATTGTCCCAAAGCACGATCGTGCCGTGCGCCGGAATCTGCACATCTTTTGCCGCATCCTGCGCGGCCGCGTCAAACGCTTCCGGGGTCCAATCCACATTGTTGTAACGCAAGCTCAAATCGCTGATGTTGACGGCTTTGTCACTCACATTGCTTAATTCGATGTATTCGCCGATATTGACCTGTACGTCTTTGTCGGTTGCGTCCTTGTACGTTCCGTTGCTCGTTTTGACAGCCAGCTCGGTAATCACCACCGGCATTCCACCTGTAATTTCCGCATCAGCGTTGGTGGCGGCCTGAGCTTGGACGGTGACCAATCCAACTGCGATCGTCATGCTCGCCGTGAGCAGCACGGCTGCCGCACGACCCATGATGCTTCCCAGTTTCGTATTCATGCGATTCCCTTCGCGTCTCTGCAAATTCTCCTCGGCACAAAGGGACTCTTGCCTGCTGCACACTCACCTAGCCGGGTAATCGGCTCGTCGATTTCTCGGACAACGGCTTCCTCACCCTGTGGTGTTTTCCGATCAGCAGACACTCAACCCAATGAACCGAATTCACCATATGGGAAGCACAGCGGTCACACGTCACGGATATGACAGATTTCATCTGATGTTGGTGCCTCTTCACGCCGAATTCATCTGCCATTCATCCTAGAATTCCTAGTGTTTCTAGGGAACTGCCGCGGCGTCCCCTTCTCCACGGTCACGATGGACTCTGCGAATCGTCCCCTCCAGCCGAATTCCACGATGGCGCCAATCACTCCGGGTTTCGGCAGCAGAATCCTCGGTATACTTGGTACCACGACGGTTGGGGCACCCTCATGAAGGACAGCAGGCAACGCTCCCGAACATCCCGACGATTCAAAGGAGAATCACACATGCGAAAAGTACTCTGCTCACCTGGAAGCTATATACAGCAGGAGGATGCGCTCTCCACGCTTGCACGGGAATATGAGGGCATCGGCAGCACCGGAGCCTATCTGCTCGTTGACCCCTTCATCGACAAGCACTATCACGAGAACATCGTCTCCAGCTTCGACCGTTCAGGAACGAACTACCGCATCGAGATATTCGGCGGGGAATGCTCCACGGAAGAGATTGACAAGCACCAAACCCAGTCCGAGGGATACGACACGCTTATCGGCATCGGCGGCGGTAAGACGCTGGACACGGCCAAGGCTTCGGCCCACTTCGCCGGAAAAGCGGTGATGATCGTACCGACCGCCGCCTCTTCGGATGCTCCCTGTTCGCGACTTTCCGTGGTCTACACGCCGGATGGCACCTTCGACCACTATCTGCCTCTGCCCAAGAACCCCGAAGCGGTCATCATGGACACCGAACTCATCGCCAAGGCACCGGTGAGATTCCTCGTTTCCGGCCTGGGAGACGCTTTCGCCACGTATTACGAGGCTGCGGCCTGCGTGCAGTCGAATGCGCTCACCATGGCAGGCGGGCATGCGACCAACGCCGCCTTCACTCTGGCGCAGCTCTGCCACGACACTCTGCTCGCCGATGGCGTGAAGGCCGTTGCCGCCGCACGGAAAGGCGTCAGGACCCCCGCTTTGGAGAACATCATCGAAGCGAACACACTGCTGAGCGGATTGGGCTTCGAAAGCTCCGGACTTGCCGCCGCTCACGCCATCCATAACGGTCTGACGGCATTGGAAGGCACCCATGCGATGCTGCACGGCGAAAAAGTGGCCTTTGGCACTTTGGCTCAGATGGTTCTGGAAAACAGCGATGTCGAGGAACTTCGAGAAGTCTACGGATTCTTCCGCGAGGTGGGTCTTCCCGTTTCCCTGGAGGATATCGGCGTAGCCGAAGCCAGCGATGAGGACCTGCTGAAAGTCGGCGAGCTGGCCTGCGATGACGCGGACACCATGGGAAACATGCCCTTCGATGTGACGCCTGCCGATGTCGCCTCCGCCCTGCGAGCAGCGGATGAGCTCGGGCGCAAGCTGTAACTGACGCTCGCATGCCGACACTCGCGTCCCGGCGACGGCTGTTCGTCCGAGCAGTCCGGACGAACAGCCGTCGCCGCCCACGTCGATTGCACGTCACCTCGGCGTCATGATTTTTTCCTGGAGTAGACCTCGAAAAAGTTCAGCAAACGTTCCTGTTCCTCAAGATGAGCGCGGGTGCTGTCTATATCGACAACCGCCACATCATTGGCCAGCGCCTGAACAATCGAGACCAGAGCTGTCATGGACGAAAGCACGGCGTCACTGTCGGTGTTCGCCAGCAACACATCATCGGCGAGCTCACCCAGAGGACCAAGCACCTCATCGGTGATGGCGATGACCGGCACACTGTGTTCTCTGGCCCATCTGGCGACCTTCACCGTGTCATTGCTGCAGGGCCGCGTCGCGATGGCGACCACGCAATCCCCGGAACCGAGATCGCGCAGCGCGTCGACATGCGAGACCCCGCCTGCAGAGAGTTCGCGCACTTCAGAGCGCACCAGCGCGAGAAGATACGCCATCATCGATGCCACCGGCTGGGACTGTCTCAGACCCATTACACAGACATGCTCCGCGGAACTGAGCAACGTCACCGCCTTGCACCACAGAGTCTCGTCGATTCTCGCGAAGCTGGAGGCGATTGCCGCGCCGTCCTGAGCGGCAAGGGCATCGCGTCGGGACTGGGATTCGCCATCTCTTTCCCCTCCGGCGCCACCGAGACCAGCGTTTCCTGAGGATGCCTTGCCATCGGCGTGGGTGAAACGCCACAGCATGCCGGCATGATTGCGCGCCAACGCCCTGCATACGCTTCGGAGCTCCGCATATCCTTTGAGTTCCAACGCCAGTGCGAATCGAGCGATTGTGGACTCATTGACATTCAGGTCGGCAGCCAAGGCATGAATAGTCGACATGGCGACCCTTTCGGGATTGTCCAGGACCACGGATGCGAGCGCCTGCTGAGATGGCGTCAGCGGCAAACGCCGCAGATTCCTTTCAAAGGTTTCCAAAGCGGCGGCCGTCCACTCTCCTTTGTCTTCGAGACCGCCCTCCGCAGCGCTGCTCGGCCGCGCGGCCGAAGCATCTGGATGAGGTCCGGCAACAGAGTCGGCGGCGGGATTCGACCCTGTCTGCGTGTCCTTGTGGAGTGTCTTCTGCTTCATCTATTCGATGGTACGCCGACAAACACCTCGCTGACTCGTTCCAATCCGGCTTTGACGCTCGGCGCCTGCAGCGGATCGGCCATACTTAATGTCGCAAATCGTGCTTCGTCATCCGCGCCGTACATCATCGAAGTCACCACACGCAGACCCATGCGTTCGGGAAGGTCACCGAAGGCACTGCCCGGCAGCACTGCGATACCGAAACGTTCGAACAATGCGCGGCTGAGGGAATCATCATCGCCGACGCCAAGTTCTCGCGCGAATTGCGAACCCTGGAAGGTCGGATACAGGTAGAAGGCACCCGACGGCTCGCGACATTCGGCTCCCGCAGCGACCATGATGCCGTGAACCTCCTGGGAGACCTGCTGGTGCAGATGCCGACTTGCCCGTACCCAATCGAGGACGTCGGAGGGCTCGCTGAAGCAATACTCTGCCACCCCTTCGAGGAATATCGGCATGCCGGACCATATCTCCGAGGCAGTGCCGACTACCTCTTCCATCACCGTCTCACCCAAGACGCTCCGAGGGAAAAGCGCCGCCCCGATTCTCCAACCACCGAGGGCCATCGACTTGGAAAGCCCCGTAGTAACGAATGTCCGTTCCGGTGCCAGTTCAGCCGGACTGGTGAAGTGAATCTGGTCATAGGCGAGATCGCGATAGATTTCGTCGGAGATGATGGCCAGATCCTGTTCTCTGGCTATCGCCACCAGCCTTTCGACGATCTCAAGGCCGGCAACCGTACCACTGGGGTTATCGGGAGAGGTCAGCAGCATCGCCGTAGGGTGGCGACCGTCTCTACGAGCGGTCTCAAGCGCCGACACCAGAAGCTCGGGATCGGGAACCCCTCCCGCACTATCAGGAGCATCCACCCATATGCACTGCTTGTTGAGCATATGGCTTTGGGCGGCATAGGTTACCCATGAGGGCCGAGACAAGACGATATCGCCTTTGATGGCCTGCAGGAGCGCGAAAAGTAAGGCCTTGCTACCGGGAGCCATAAGGCAGTGCGCGGCATCGGCGGGAATTCCTCGCCTGGTGAAATACCCGGACATGGCGTTGCGAACCGCTGCCGACCCTTGCACGGCGGGATAGGCGTTTTTTGCCGAGTCCCGGGACAGTATTGTTCGCAACTCGGGAAGCACCGGCAACCCGGCCTCGCCGAAACCGAGATTGATGACGGAACGCCCTTGCGCCACGGCCCGCTGCATCATTTCATTCATTACCAGTGTCGCCGATTTCGCAACCATGTGAATCCTCACCCTCGTTATGTAGCCCTGAAAGGTGCATCGCCGCGGCTTTCGCATTCCGAAGTACCGGGAAGCCTAACTTGCGCACGATGCATGCGTTCCACACAATACACCACTTTGCACATTTTTTTATTCATAGAAATTCATTAATGCATTATTTACAATTCATTTTTATACTTTTCGAAGCCGCACAGCTCGGACCGATTGTTCTCGTGCTCCACATACCGGGGCGATAACGAGATAAGGGTCGTGCCTGAAGGCTCAGACCGCACCATGCGGCCACAGAACACGGGAATCGGGAGACACCATTGAAGAACAGCACCAAAATCATTGCCATGGCCGCAGCGGCACTCATGCTTGCACCCTTGGCCGGCTGCGGAAGCACATCCTCAAGCACCGCCTCGAACCACACCATCAACATCGGCATCAAGTTTGACCAACCCGGCCTCGGATACAAAGACGGGGACAAGTACACCGGCTTCGATGTCAGCGTGGCCGAATACGTGGCCAAAGAACTCGGATATTCCGCGAATGAGATCGTATGGAAGGAAGCACCTTCCAAACAGCGCGAAACCCTGCTCGAAAACGGCGATGTCGATCTGGTCTTCGCCACATACTCCATCACCGACGACAGAAAGAAGGTCGTCGACTTCGGCGGCCCCTACTTCGTCGCCGGCCAGGATCTGCTGATTCGCTCAAACGACAAGTCCATAACCGGGCCGGACTCACTCGACGGGAAGAAACTGTGCTCGGTCACCGGATCCACTTCGGCCCAGGTCATCAAGGATCATTACGCCAACAAGGTGCAGCTGATGGAGCAAAGCGGTTTCGCGGAGTGCACCACGGCGCTGATTTCGGGAACGGTGGATGCCGTGACCACCGATGACATCATCCTTGCCGGTCTCGCGGCCGCCAAAGGTGACGGACAACTGAAAGTCGTGGGCAAACCCTTCTCACAGGAACGTTACGGCGTGGGCATTCCCAAGGGAAAGACCGAAACCGTGAAGAAAGTCAATGCGGCACTGAAGAAAATGGTTGACGACGGCTCATGGAAAAAAGCCCTCGACGAGGCCACCAAAGGCACGGGATACACTCCGGACGCCAAGTACAATCCACCCACGGTGTTCGACGCGGCCAGCTCGACCTACGATTTCAAAACATCGCTGAACTAGCCGACGAATCGCCGCCTGGACACACACACGCCGACACATTGAGCATTCATCCGTGACTCGTGGTAGCCTATTTAGGTTGCATGGTTCGCGGCATGGATGTTCACGCTTCCATCCAAGGCTCATGCATGGAGGATTCGCCTAGTGGTCTATGGCGCACGCTTGGAAAGCGTGTTGGTGTAACAGCCTCACGAGTTCGAATCTCGTATCCTCCGCAAGTACCCTTGATTTCGTTGCAATTCCAACGTTTTCCAGGGTTTTCTTTTCTTGTTTACTCCCTCGAATGCATTATTCCCGTGTATTGTGTTTGGCTTGTTCGGCATACAAGGCACCAATAGGATACCTGCATCAACAGGACAGCATTTCGAGAAATTTCCACCATATTGCTGTCCTGTTGGTGCAGGTACATATCTCACGGTCACAGCGAACCTCCACACACGAATCACGGCTCGGCGAAAGCGAGTGAGGGCGGCCGCCGTCCAGCGGTCCGCCCTCACCTTCATTGCCTGATAAGCCAGTTACATCAACGTATTCAAGCGATCAGCGAAGCATATTCGACGACCATCGAGCGCAGGTCGACATCGGGGATCGTCTGCGCGTAGGTCACCAAATTCAGTGGGGACGACTCGGCGTCGTCTATCTTCTTGAGTACTGCACGCTTCTCCTCATACGGGATTTCAGCCCCCTGCAACTGTTCCAGCAACTGTGCACGCGCCCTGTCGCGCTGTCGGTCATCGTTCTCCGCTTTGCCGGCGAAACTCTGCCCTGCAGACAAGGTGAACTCGTTGCTGCCGTCGAGAGAGAAGGCATGCAGCTTGAAAGTCAGACGACGTCCGTCAGGGATGATGCCGTCCGGGTCCTCGGCGGACACACTGACGACTCCGCCACGCACGCTGATGGTCGTGGTGGCGATGCTGTGTCCAAGATGCTCATACATCGTGTACTCGTTGTCCTTGTTGCCGAACACATGCACATCCAGACGCTCCGGCAGCAGGTCGGCATTCTGCATCGCATCCGCCGCCATTGGCACTATCGCACCGAGCTTCGCGAACACCGGAATGTTTCGCAGCGTTCGTCCGAGCCGTATGGCGGTCTCCCCCGTGGTGAACTGTCCCTCGAGGTTGGTGCTCGACACGAGGGTGCGATCCGCATCCTCGTGGTCACCCTGATACACCAGGTCGGTGAAGATATCCATCCACTGTCCTTCGGGCAACCACGCATCGACGAATCCCACGTTGAGCTTCGGGTTCTGAGGCGTGGTGATCGGCGCGACCATGAGCTCGCTGCCAAAGAAATACTGGTTCTTGTACAGGTAGCTCTCCTCATTGTCCGGGTAACGGTAATACAGTGGTTCGATGAGCGCGCGATCCTCGCTGTGCGTACGCACGTTCGCGCTGTCGAGATACGGCACCAGACGATTGCGCAGACGAAGATACTCATCCATGTATTCACGCACATCCTGACGGTACTTCCACGGTTCCTTGCCGGAGAAGGGGTTATCGGAGCTGTGCAGTCGGTTGATAGGGCTGAACACTCCGAACTGCAGCCAGCGCAGGGACAACGCAGGGTCGAAGCTCCCCCAGATGTGTCCGCCGATGTCATGGCTCCACCACGTATATCCGATGTTGGTGGCGGTTGACGTGAAATACGGCTGGAAATTCAACGAATCCCAGGTGATGACGGTGTCGCCGGAAAAGCCCACGGGATAGCGGTGTGATCCCGGGCCTGCGAAACGGGAAAGAATCATTCCCTCGCCATTATGCGAGCGCTCGTTGTCCAGGAAATGGTAGTGGTTGAGATTCCACAGCGGCTCGACCTTGTCCTTGCTGCGGCTGGACCCCTGCTGCCAGTCGAGCCACCAGAAATCGACGCCTTCCTTCTCCATCGGGTGATGCACCTGGTCGAAATAGGCTTTGCGGAACGAGGGGTCATCCAGATCGAACATGGCCGGTTCCTCGTTCGCCGCGTCAAGACCGAGTTCTTTCGCCACTGCAGGATAGCAATCCTCGAAAGCTCTGATGCCTCCGGCAGGATGGGTGTTGAGCGAAACATGCCGGTGCTGTTTGCGCAGCTCCTGCAGGAAACGCCACGGATCGGGGAAGAGTTTGCGGTTCCACGAATACCCGGTCCAGGTGCTGCCGAACCGTGCTGGCACATCGTCCGTGCGATGCCAGTCCATGTCTATCATCGCCACGCTGATAGGCACCTGCTCGTCGTCGAATCGTTCCATGAGTTCCAGATACTCGTGCTGGGTGTACCGATAATATCTGCTCCACCAATTTCCCAACGCATAGCGCGGAATCAGAGGGGTCTTGCCACTCAGGCGATAGTAATCCGACAGCTCCTCCCGGTAATTGCGACCATAGGCGAAGAAATATCCGTCGGCCTCCTCCGGATTGCGATGGACGAAATGATTGTCCTCGAGGGCGAAGGAGTCCGTGTCATCCAGATACGCATAACCGTCACGGCTCATGATGCCGTCACGTATCGGCGTATCTCCATCGACGAGGTCCAATGTGGGGTTGGTGCCGCCCAGGTTGCCGCTCACATGCTCGCCGAAATACCAACGACTGTCATGCAGCGTGTACTGGTATTTGGCATCGATGTGCAGATTGCTGGCTGCGAAGGGGCCGCCATCGTAATACAGATGAAAATACTTGCTTTCAATCTCGACCTGATGGCCGTTGCGGTCGCGATGCACCTCAAAAGCGACGGGACCGAATTCCCTGTTCGCCACCAATTGGGTGTTGCGATCCTCGAATACTCCCGATGACGAATATTCCAGACGAATCAAACGCTCCGTCAATAGCGTGAATCTGTAGTTGCTTCCTTGCACCGTATTCTCCATGGCGGTGACTTCCTTTCCTGATTAGAACTTGACTTTCGATCTGTTGACAGCCACGACGCTGACCATAGCGATAACGGCCAGAACGATGGCGAAGAATGCGATAGGTGCGGTTGCCGTGGACCCCATCACCTTCTGGGAGAGCGCGATGCCGTAGGTCGAGAGGAAGGAACCGATATTGCATCCCACCAGCAGCAGCGTATTCGCACCGGCCTGGGCTTTTGGAGGCACCAGAAGCACGATCATGTTGAAACCGCATATCGTCGTCGCGGCGCAGAAGCCTGCGACGAGACTTCCTGCAATCAGCATCGCGCTGTTAGCGGCGAAGAACAGCATCACCAGCCCCACCACGTACAGAGCGAGGAAGGCGGGCAGGGTGTATCCACGCAATTTGCCGTAGATTCGGCCGTATGCCACGCCGCCGAGGAATCCACCGAGCGTGGCGATGGATACCGCGATGCTCGAATCCTGTGCGCTCATGATATGCTGTGCGATCGCCAGACGTGGAATCTGCAGCAACACCATGATATTGACCATCACGATGACGAATACGAGGAAAAACAGCGCCATCGTGCCGGGAGTGAAGTACGTGGCGATATTGTCGCGCCGCTGTTCGCTCTTCTTCGGCTCTTCGGGTTCCGGCAATTCGGGAATGACTTTCCAGAACAGCAGGGCGATCGGGATGGCGAGCATATAGATCAGGAATGCGCTATGCCATCCGAAGGTGAGCAGGAATCCGACAAGCAGAGTCGCCACCGTGGCGCCTACCTGCTCGCAGGCTCCTCGATAGCCGAGCATCCTGGATTCCTCCTCATCATCGTAGAATCTGTTGATGATGGTGATGGCCAGGGAGTTGAACATGCCCATGCCTGCTCCGAGAAGCATTCTCGAGACGAGAATCAGCCAGTAGCTGTTGGAGAGCATCGGCCCGATTCCGGAGGCGGCGATGCAGCACAGACCAAGAATAATGGCTTTCTTGATGCCGATTTTTTTCGAGATCGCCGGTGACAGCACCAGAAATATCAGGACGAACACCTGGGGGACGGTCGCCAGAAGGTTTATGGAGGAGTCCGAATGAACCCCGAGTGTTTTTGCCATGTACGGCAAGGCCGGGGAAATCGAGGTTCCGGTCACCAGGATGAGTGAAATGCTGAGAATGGTGAATTTGAACAATGGCGATTTGGTGTTCAGACCGGTACTGTTCAAACCGGCCCCGTGCCGGGAGGCATCGGGCAGTTGGGTTGTTGCCGCCGAAGTGTTTTCGGCGACGTGATTCCGCGATGATGCGGGTGCTTTCATGGCAATGCTCTTTTGCTTGTTATGGTGCGCTTCACATGATGCACACCATTTTTGGGTAAATCGATTTGGGTACACCGATTTCGATACATCGATTTGGGTAAACCGATATCTCATCGATGATGTAAAGGGGGTGGCCCGACTTACAGAACAGTCGAACCTGCACGATGAATACACGCCAGAAACAGGCGTACGCTCATGGAATGTCCGAACCGGGATATGCTTCTACCTTCCTCCGCAGATTGGAGGAAGCAAGGCACTCAGGGCCAACAGACAGAGAAAGGGAAAGCGCCCGACCGTCAATCGGAGGACGGCATATCGGAGATGCGGCAGTCTATTCCCGAAAAATCAACAGCAAACTACATGGAAGGGTAACGTCCGACAAGACGCTCGGTATGATGACGCAGCTGGACGGCGCATAAGGCGCACTCATTCATGAAACCCGTCACAGTCATCTCAGCCATCACCTCCTCGTCATCGCCGCGAAGTCGTACGTGGCAGGCCAGCGGGAATCCGTAATCCGCTCCGCCACCCACATCTTCCGTTGCATAGTGCACAGCATACGCAACCATGCGTATCGTGCTGACCAACACTGTATGACAGCTTCGTCGACTAGACAAATTCAGTCCCAGCCCTCAGCGTTTCTCAGGTTAGCGACGTGCTGACGTAACAGGGCAGAATGCGATAACCGCATCAGAAGGGCAGCAATATGCCAGTAATTCTCTGAAAAAGCTGGCCTTATGATGCAGTTAGCTCCTCAGAGAGATGTTGGGAGACATAACCCGGAGTGGGAGTGAGGAATTCACTGACGTGCAGCGTTCGTGGCATTGGTCATTTCGAGAATCGGAGTATCGAAATCGTCAAGGCTTATATGACCGGTCGAGTGAAAACCCATATGCTCGTAGAAGGCGATGGCGTTGGTGTTCTTGAGAACGACGTTCAAGGCCGCATACCGCCTGGGCATGGCATCAAGCGCAGCCTGTAGCAGCATCTTTCCCACGCCCTGGTGCTGCACCTCGCCAAGCACATATAGCGCTCCAAGTTCCGAGACCTCGGGCGTGGATATGTCCGGACCGGCTTCGTCGAGGAACTCGGCAAAACCGATAGGCTTGTCATCCTGCAAGGCCAGCAACGTGCGCGAAGGATCATGCCGTCGCGTCACCGCGAGCGCGAATTCAGGTGTGACCATATCCACAAAACCCTGAGGAATCATCCCCTGATATGTTTCACGCCAAGTCAAGGCATGGAGTTCGGCCTTCTGCGGGAAACGCCGAGCGGTCAGCGTTTCGATGCGGACGTCCGCCGCGGTTTTCGAGTCGTGATTCATCTTCGCCGTCGATTTCATACTGCCATCCTAAAACCCTGAGACAACATGCGTCCCGACAGGCTGACCACCTCGTCGGCAACGGTCGGATACGGGCAGGACAGCCCTTCGCCGGAATGTCAAGTCTTGATTATTCGGCATCCCTCTGCGTGTAATGAGGGGACATAGAAGGGCGATGCCGAGGGCAGCGCATCCGTACACTGAGAGGTCGAGTCATGGGGAATTCCGTCGTTGATACACGACGCATTACGATTCTGGTAGCTTCCGAAACGGGAAACTCTCTGGATGTCGGCGAAGCCTTGGAGTCTTCCATAGCCGCTTTCTGCCCACAGCTGCGATTGATCGAGGCTGTCGACTATGACCTTGATGAACTGGAACGCGAAGACATTCTGCTGATGGTCACCTCGACGCAAGGTGAGGGCGAACCGCCTTACGGTGCCGAGGACCTTTACGACGCCGTGGTCATGGGCAAGAGGGAATTCTCCCTGCGACAGGTCTCCTTCGCCGTCCTCGGCCTCGGAGACAGCGCCTATGCGGAGAATTACAATCTTATGGCGCGCCAGTTCGACGCCCGTTATGAGCAGCTTGGAGCCACACGATTGCTCGCCCACGGCGAGTGCGATTTCGATTATGAGGAGACTGCGGCCGGCTGGGTGGACTCCGTCACAGCGCTGCTGCGCCACGAGTTGGGAGCGGAGAAGAACGAGGCAGTGGCCGTCAGGGAACCGGCCGCCTCACAAGGTCACACGGCGAAAGCCGCACTTCATGAAACAGGTGCGAAAGCCACGCTGGTCGGGCGCGAGCTGCTCAGTTCTCCTGAAGCGCGGAAACATGTGTACCGCGTACGTCTCAGACTGTCTGATGATGCCGACTATCTACCCGGAGACCTGTTGGCCATCACCTACAGAAACGCCGATGACACCGTGAAATCCTTCATCGAGCACGTCTTCACCGACGTCGGCGAGCAGGTGAGCTCCGAACTGCGTCACACTCTGCAGAACTCCCGTGACATTACCAGAACCACGCCACGTCTTATTCTGCGCTATGCAGAGGTGTTCGGCAATGAACAGCTGCAGTCCGAAATCGGGGACGATGAATGGCTACGAGGATACGCTGCACGTCACCCGCCATACGCCCTGTTCACGGACTACCCTGCACTAATTCGCGTCACGCCCGAATCGGTGCTGGAAGTGTTCTCGGCTCCATGCAGGAGGATGTATTCGATCTCCAATATCAGAGAGTCGTCAGACGGTCTGGTGGATCTCACGGTCAGAAAAGTCGAATACACCTTCGATGGGAGGCGGCAGGTCGGTGAATGCTCACGGATGCTGACGAAAGCTCCCATGGGCAGCACGATGGATTATGCGGTGCTGTCGAATGAGCGCTTCCGTCTGCCTGCCAACCAGTCGGCCGAAATCGTCATGATCGCATTGGGCTCGGCAATCGCACCATACCGTGCATTTCTTCAGGAACGTTCGCTGCATCATGCATCATTCGGCCGAAACTGGCTTATCCTCGGCAACAAAAGTCCCGAAGAGGATTATCTGTACCGCACGGAACTCGAGCAATACGCCGACTCCGGACTGCTGCGTGAACTGAGCGTCGCGTGGTCCCGTTTCGGGAATGCACCCGAGCATGTCCAGGACGTGGTGATCGCGCGAGGCGACATGCTATGGCAACTGATTCAATCAGGAGCCTTCATCTATCTTTGCGGCCATGGCAGAGCCGCGGTGCGCTCCATCGAACAGGCTCTCAGAAGGGTCATCGAGGAGCATTCCTCACTCAGCGATGCGGAAATCACCGCTTACATGGACAGGCTGAAAAGCACGAATCATCTGTGTTACTGAAGCCACATGCCGGACATGCTTGTCATCGGCATCGCGTATCCCGAACATCGACGGTCACGAGATGCCGCCGACTCTACTGCCTGTCTTGGAGGCCGAGCATCTCCTTGACCTCGGATGATCTGTTGAACTCCCTCTTCTCCACACCTTTCGCATTGGACGCCAAGAGTTTCATCCTGTGCCCGTCTTCGGTGCGAAGGACCGTGAGATACTGCATATTCAGGAACATCTTCTTCATCGTGACCTTCGTCGTTGCGGAGTCGAATACGATGAAGGGCTCTTCCGCGTTGATCTTCCCGCCCAAGGTCATTCTGACCAGAATCAGGCGTTCGGGAGTGAATACCGCGACGAAGTAGCGCGAGCCTGCAAGCTGCGCGAAAGCACCCAGGGCAGCTCCGAGACCACGGGTGTCTTTTTCGGCCCACACCATCGGCATATCGGCATTCACATGAATGTCATGCTGTGCCAGGTATTGCAGGATATCCTGTCGATTTGCTGCTGCCATGCTGTCCCTTCTTCCCCATTACGGTACAACCTCGGCCAATGATCACACCTGTGCAAGCCGCTGTGACCGTCCCTTGATTCTCTGCAATGGTAGCAAATACCAAACAGCATGCATATTGAATCTCCCTATCCGTGAGCAGATCAGCTCTGATGCTTTCGACCCCTGTAACCTATAGGTATCTGCTTTCTATGAGTTACCATTCACGATGACAGGGATGACAGGAGAGAACCGTGAACCATGCATCGGATTGCGCCGAGAAGCGCTCGGCACCAGGCGCAGCCGGAAATATCGAGACATCCGGAAACGTCTACTCACGGAACTGCCCATGCCGCTTGCTTCTGGACGCGATTTCCGGAAAGTGGGCCGTCCTACTGATCGAGTGCCTTCAGGACGGCGAACTCAGATTCGGCGAACTGAAACGTCGTATGGACGGCATCTCCTCCAAAGTGCTATCGGCCAATCTCCGCAGACTCCAGGACGCGGGACTCATCGACAGACAAGTGTTCGCCGAGGTACCCACCCGAGTCGAATACTCGCTCACAGTCGAAGGCCGCAGCGCCGTCGAACCTTTGAAAGGACTGCGCATCTGGGCGGAATCACATTATGACCAGGCACTGGCACTCGAATCCGCTGACTCCCAGAACGCTTGAAACGGCCAGGCCACCAGGATGTCATCACCGTTACCACAGGGTAGCCATGCCCCCTTGCAGGTAACCGGACATACCGACCTATGATTCGAGTTCAGCGGCAGAACGAAATCCGAACAGCCCCCACAGAAGGGAAACAACATGAACAATCGCCTTGATGACATTCCCGACACCATGAACGCGGTGCTTGCAACAACCGGAAGTGCGGGGAACGCGGACGCCCTCGTCGACGCCACGGTCCCCGCACCGGGTCATCCTCGGAATCACGATGTGCTGGTTGCCGTTTCGGCAATCTCCGTCAATCCCGTCGATACGAAGATGCGATCGGGTCTACGCAGCGGGGAGCAACGAATACTCGGATGGGATGCGGTCGGAACGGTTCTCGAGACCGGACCCGAGACCAGTATCTTCCATCCAGGCGAGAGAGTGTGGTACGCCGGAGACATCACACGGGACGGTTCCTATGCACAATATCAGCTGGTGGACGAACGCATTGTCGGCCATGCTCCCAAGACCTTGGATGATGCTTCGGCGGCGGCACTGCCTCTGACGGGGCTGACGGCATGGGAAGCGCTGTTCGACAAGCTGCGCCTGAATGAGCGGAGCACCGGCAATCTACTGGTCGTAGGCGCCGCCGGGGGCGTCGGGTCCATGGTCATTCAGCTCGCCAAACGATTGACGAAGGTCAATGTCATCGCCATGGCGTCCCAAGATGCATCGCAGCAGTGGACGAAGACCTTGGGAGCCGACAGCGTGATCGACTATCACCGAGGCGATACGGCCGCCCTTATCCGCGATATCGCACCTGCCGGAGTCGACTGGACGTTCAGCGCCTACAGCAAGGGCAATATTCCGCTCTTCAATGCCGTGATGCGACCTTTCGGGCAGATTGTCGCCATCGACGACGAACACGGTCTCGACTGGTACTCGCTCAAGGACAAGGCCCTGTCGTGGCATTGGGAGTTCATGTTCGCCAGGGCCAAACACCATGCGCCCGATATGATCCGTCAGCATGAGATCCTCGATGAACTGGCAAATCTGTGTGACCGCGGCATCATACGGAGTACATCGGTCCAACAGCTCAGCCCGATTGACGCCCAAACTCTCGGACAAGCGCATCGCATGGTCGAAAGCGGCCATATGGTCGGCAAGGTCACGATCAACAGCTAAGGCCGGCATCCGTAGACCGGCGCACATCCACCCACTCTGAAACGGCATGGTCGCGTGATTCCGCAACCACGTGCATTCAGCTCCCCTGAGGAAATGCGCTCTTCAGAGCATCCCGCAGTTCGGGATCGATGTAGGGCAGCACTGCGTCCACACTGAGCCTGGTGTCGGGGAATACCGTGACACCGTTTTCCGAGAACATCCGTGCAGCCACACCCATCCCGGGTATTTTCACTCCGGAAAAGGACCCGTCGTAAATCACGTCGACGCCGCAGGACGGGCTGCGATCCTTCAGAAATGCGACGGTGATGTTATTGCGCCGGATAATCTTCAATGCTCTTGCGGCACCGAGCTCATATGCCTCGGTGACGTCTTTGCCCGTGCATTCCACCACATGCTTGCGGGTTGACGAAAAGGATTTGGACGGAGCGATTTCCGCCGGAGGCCGCGGAATGCCGAAGCCTCCGAGAACCTCGGGGCATGCGGCGATGGCCTGCCCGCGCTCGACGAGCCATGCGGCGATGTCGTTTTTCGCAGCTGCCCCGTCATAGCGCACCGCGAAACCTGCGAGACATGAACTGACCAGTATCACGTGAATCCCCCATATGAAACGTCCCTTGCAACACCATCGTGTCATGGGAGGACGACCCGACCGGTGTCATGATGCGATGAGGGAGGATTCCCGGATAATCAGCCGTGGTTCGACCTCCAAGTGCGTAGGCAGCCAGGCTTTGCTCTCGTGCTCCTTGGTAATCAAATCCATCGAATGCCGCGCTATATCCCGCCAGGGAATATCGACCGCGCTGAAGGAGGGTTTGCTTAGACCACTTTCGGCGCAGAGCTCGGAATCCTGAAGCACCACCAATTTTATCTGTTCAGGAACCGTGATACCGGAGCTTCGGCATGCAGCAAGCACACCGAGCGCCGTCATACCGTCAGAACAGATGACGGATTCCGGAAACTGGTCTCCTTGGGAGAATATCCTGCTGGCCTCCTGAAAGCCGTAATCCATGCCACCTGCTCCGAAGCGTATCCATTCCGTACGAGTCGACAGCCCCGAAAGCGTCATTTGCATATGAAAGGCGGTGAACAGCCCCATGCCGTCTACCGAATCCGTACTGTTGCCGAGATACGCCACCGAATGCGCTCCCGCAGCATTGAGATGCTCGGCAATCATCTGCATGATCAGACTGTTGCTGGTCCCCACCCAATCCAAGTGGTTCGAATAGGATTGGGCGAACATCTGCACCACCGGCGTGTGTTCGGCAATCTCCTCAAGCAGCCCTGCCACCGACTCCGTCTCGTGGGGAACGATAAGAATGCCGTCCACATGACGAGAGACGACATCGTGCAGGCGCTGCCGCTGTTCGTGCGCGCTCTCGCCCACGCCCAGAACCAGTTGCTTGCCCTTGTCGTTGATCACCGCCTCCGCGGCCTGTACAAGTCCCGAATACATCGACGTGCTCAAATCGGGCACCACAACGGCGATGATATTCGTGACATCGCTGCGCAACGCACTTGCCGCATAGTTCACCGAGTAATTCAAGCGTTCGGCGGCGCTTTTGACCTTCCGACTCAGCTCATCGTCTTTTTTGCGCCTTCCGGAGAGCACACGGGACACCGTGGCAGTCGAGACACCAGCCAGCGCGGCAACGTTGGATATCGATGCCTCGCTGCTGGATGATCTCTGCGACATGCCACACTCCGGATTAGAACTAAGGATTTACTTGCGATGCCATCTGATGGCGGCACATACAGCTTAATACCTATTCTGTTGCGAGCAGCGTCTTGGCCAAAGCATCCGCCACCTTCTCCGAGTCGTCCCCCTCAACGACTATCTCAACGGCATCCCCCTGCTGTATTCCGAGACTCATCACCATCAGCACACTGGCAGCGTCCACACCGGGATCACCCGCATGTTTGGCAATCGTCACCTCACATCCGCTCGCAGCCACCGCTTGCGCGAATGCGGATGCGGGACGGGCGTGAATGCCGACGGGATCCTCGATGGTGATAATGCGCTTTGATGTAGTCATCAATACTCCTTCGTATAGGAAACGATTCGTGCGATTTGCTCGCACACGCCTAAACGATACCTCGGATTGACCTTTTTCAGAAATCGTTTACCATAGTATTTACAACGTTTCAAAGATACATTGAGGTGACCTTTGCAACGAGGACATCAGCGACCATATACACACAGGTTTGGGGACAGTCCGGATGCAGCGCGGCAGATTTGGGCGACGTGCTTGCCGGCATGAAGAAGAGGTTTGCATGAATATCAGCGGTACAGGAATTGGACGTGGGGTGGCCGTGGGGAATATTCTCCGTATGGCACCGGCATTGGAAGTGCCTTCAGACCAGCTTCGTCCATCCACCATAGAGTTTGAAAGCGCAAGCAGTGATGTGAGACGAGTCTTGCAGGAGGTCAGCGCGGATCTGCAGAAACGGGCCGATCAGGCGCAACACAGCAAGGAAAGCAGCGATGCGGCACCGATTCTCGCCGCGCTCTCGCAGATGGCGACCGATCCGGCCCTCGGGCAATCGATAGATACCGCATTGCAGGGGGGAAAGAGCCCTGAACGCGCCGTCTACGAAGGCTTCAACGAGTTCGAGGACAAACTGCGCGCGCTTGGCGGATACATGGCCGAGCGTGCCAACGATTTGCATGACGTGGGACAGCGCGCGATAGCGCTGTTGACGAACTCCCCGATGCCTGGAATTCCGCAAAGCGACACACCGTTTATCCTGCTGGCGGACGACCTCTCCCCTGCCGATACGGCGGCCTTGGACATGAACAAAACCCTCGGCATCATCACCATTCAGGGCAGTCCGACGAGCCACACCGCGATTCTGGCACGTTCCAGGGGCATCGTCGCCATCGTAGGTGCAGAGCAGGCGGCGAATTTGGCCAACGGAAGCCGGGTCATCGTCAATGCCGCAACGGGCACGATAACCGTGGACCCGAGCGATGAGGAACTGCAGCAGGCAGAACTCCATAAGCAGCATGCCGCGCATGCTCGCCTGCTTCGCGGAAAGCCGGGCAGCACCAAAGACGGCAGGCACATCGCTTTACTCGCCAATGTCGCCAAACCCGAGGATGCCGATGCCGCTCTGGAATACGGTGCCGAGGGGATAGGCCTGTTCCGCACGGAATTCATGTTCATGGCTTCCTCGACCGCACCTTCGGTGGAGGACCAGACGAAGGCATACGCCAAACTGCTCGCTCGTTTTCCGGGCAGGAAAGTAGTAATTCGAATGCTGGACGCCGGAGCGGACAAACCGCTCGACTTCCTCACTCCGGAGAACGAGCCCAACCCTGCGCTAGGCCTGCGCGGTCTGCGCACCCTGCGCACCCATCGTCAGATACTCGATGACCAGCTGGAGGCGCTTGCCCGTGCGGACGCCCAGACGGATGCAGACCTCTGGGTCATGGCGCCAATGGTCGCCGACGAGCACGAAGCCGAGTATTTCGTCACTCTGGGCAAGGCACGCRGCTTGAAGCAGGTCGGCGTGATGGCAGAGGTACCATCCATAGCGCTGATGGCACAGGAGGTCGCACAGGCCAGCGACTTCGTCAGCATAGGCACCAACGATCTCACCCAGTACACTCTCGCCGCGGACAGAACGCTCGCTTCGGTCGGATCGTATCAAACCGCCTGGCATCCGGCAGTGCTGAGGGCCATCAAGCTGATAGCCGATGCCGGAAACACTCACGGCATGCCGGTGGGCGTCTGCGGAGAGGCCGCCGCTGACCCGGATCTGGCTCTTGCGCTGGTCGGACTCGGCGTGAACTCCCTGTCGATGACCCCTCTCGCCCTTGACGACGTCAGGGCGAATCTTGCCGGCCACACCATGCAAGAAGCACAAGACCTGGCGAACAGGGCGCTTTCCGGCGAATTCTATCCGACGGCACGGCACTGATTCGCCGCCGGCACCACTTCCGCCCATACATCAGCACATGTGCAACGAACACTCAGGAGGTATTCAATGACAGCGACAATGCAGGATTTTCTGCCCGATTCCGCTTTTCTGCTCGACCAGCCCGCCGAGGACTGGAAAGCCGCGATCCGGCTGGCCGGGAAAGGGCTTGAAGACTCGGGCTTCACAACCGCCGCGTACACGGACGAAATGATCTCCACCGTGGAGAAGATGGGCCCGTACATCGTGATCTCCCCCGGACTCGCGCTGGCTCACTCACGGCCCTCAGAGGCCGTGCTGCATACCGGGCTGAGCTGGGTGAGACTCAGCACGCCGGTGGAGTTCGGCAACAAGGCCAACGACCCCGTGTCACTGGTGATCGGTCTGGCAGGCAGAAACGAGGAGGAGCACCTTCAGGTGATGTCCGCAATCGCCAAGGCCCTCTCCAACCCGGCATCCAAGAACTCGCTCAGCGATGCCCGAACACCTGACGAGATACGAGCAATCCTCAACGGCTGAGATGTCCGTCTCGGCTGAAACCCAACAAGGAAAAGAGAAACCATGAACATCCTATGCGTATGCGGCAATGGCATCGGCACATCGGTGCTGCTGAAAATCAACGTCGAGCAGGTCGCCGCCGATATGGACCTTGATGTCAATGTCACCACCTCCGATGCCGGCAGTGCCAAGGGCACAGCCAATCAGAGCGATCTCGTGCTGACATCGCCACAGCTCGCGGCCGAGCTTGAAGGCGTCGACGTCCCTGTTGAAACCATCGAAAACTTCATGGACCAGCAGGAAGTCAAGGACATCCTCGAAAAATACGTCGACTAGCAAGGGCACGCGGTCACGGTCGGCCCGGCGGGGGCAAGGAATTGCACGTCGTCGGGCCCTCCCTCAACGACACGGACCACAACTGAAAAAGGAAAGAAATGAACGTAATCATACAGGTGCTGGACTTTATCAGCCAGGAAATTCTTAACGTTCCTGCATATCTGATCGGCATCGTCGCCGTCATCGGACTCATAGCGCTCAAGAGAAGCGCCGGTCAGGTCATCTCCGGCGGACTCAAAGCGGCCATGGGCTACCTCATCCTGGGTGCAGGCGCCACGGTGGTTACCGGTGCCCTGTCGCCCTTCGGCGACCTGGTGCTCAAATCCACAGGTGCACAGGGCGTCGTACCCACCAACGAAGTCATCACCGCACAGGCTTCGAGCCAGTACGGTGCCACCTCCGCATACATCATCGTGCTGAGCTTCCTCGTTATGCTGCTCTTCGCACGATTCACACCCTTGAAATACGTGTTCCTGACCGGACATCACATGGTATTCATGTCCACGCTGTTGGCGGTCGTGCTTTCCGTCGGTCTCGGCTCCGACAACCAGCTGCTCGTCATTCTGGTCGGCGCCGCGCTGATGGCGGTGGTGATGGTCGTGCTTCCCGCCTTCGCGCAACCCTTCATGAACCGCGTGACGGGAAACGACAAGCTCGCCATCGGTCACTTCAACACGCTGGGCTACATCATCTCCGGTGCCGTCGGCACCAAGGTCGGCAAGAAGTCGCGCTCCACGGAAGACATCAACTTCCCCAAGGGTCTCAACTTCCTGCGTGACTCGATGGTCTCCACGACCGTATTGATGATCGTGCTCTATCTGGTGTTCTCCATCTGGGGAGCCATCGTTCTGCCAGCCAAGACCGCATTCGCGATATTCCCGTCGCACCCGGCGAACTACGGTGCGTTCTTCATGGCCGCATTCGCTCAGGCCCTGCAGTTCGGCATCGGCGTCAGCATCATCCTCTACGGTGTACGCATCATTCTGGGCGAGCTGGTTCCTGCATTCCAGGGTATCGCGAACAAGGTCGTCCCCGGCGCCAAGCCCGCCCTTGACGTCCCGATCGTATTCCCCTTCGGAGCCAACGCATCCCTGATCGGATTCCTTTCCTCCTTCGCCGGCGGTCTGGTGGCATTGGTCATCATCGCGGTCTGGCTTGGACCCGTGTGGGGCATCGCGTTGATTCTGCCCGGCATGGTTCCTCACTTCTTCGATGGCGGCGGTGCAGGCGTATTCGGTAATGCAACAGGTGGACGCATCGGCTCGGTGGTCGGCGGTTTCATCAACGGCATGCTGATCACTTTCCTTCCGGCAGCCCTGATGACCGTCATGGGCAGCTTCGGTATCGCCAACTCCACATTCGGTGACGCCGACTTCGGTTGGTTCGGCACCATCGTCGGGAATATCGCCCACCTCGGCACGGTCGGGGGCGCGATCGGCCTGATGATCTTCGCGGCTGTGCTGCTTGCCGGTGCCTGGGTATGGCAGGTGAAGGTCGTCGACAAGGGTTGGATGCCCGCACAGGAGCACGCCAACTTCATCAACGACATCAAGGCAGCGGAAAAAGCCGAGAAGGCCGCTCGCAAGAACGCGCAGAAGGCAACTGCGGCGAAGGAATAGCCCGACGCCACTCATCTGCATTGCATGCAGCCGCACACCGTGAACCCATGATGTGCGCAACCGGCAGGGCCCACGTCCCGGACGTGGGCCCTGCCCTGTATTTACCCGAGCCACAGAGCGCATCATCGAGCTTCGTGGCGGGCAAGAGTTCCGGCGGGCCCTTTCAGATGTGGCAATCAGGCAATGTTCAGCTTGCTAGCATCATTATTGAAGCAGCAGACAAGAAAACTCACACTTGACACCCTCATAGTCAAAGGTGAGACGATAGTGGTCGGCGTTGCCCCAAAGCGATTCGGGATGGCGGCCGGTCAAGAGCGGTCATTGCGACACATACGGATGCATGTGGTGCGAGGCGCACGGACAATGGAGAAGACACGGTATGTTCGTTCTGAAAGAAGCTTGGGCAACGATAAGCCATCATCGGGGGCGCAGCACACTCGCCGCATTGACCATCGTCATCGTTTCCATGGCATCGCTGACCGGTCTGTCCATTCTCAAAGCGGAGAACACGGCGACGACCACCAGCTACGACTCCCAGGATGTCACGGCGGTGTTGAAGGTGAACCGCGAGAACGTCAAGAAAGAGAACGCCGGAAAGACCGTCGACTGGTCCAAATACGCCTTGGGCTGGGAGGACTACATCACTTACGCGCAGGCCGCAGGCGTGCAGTTCAGCGCGGATTACAACGAATCCGCCGACGTGGCAGGCACCGGAGACTTCAAGGTCGTCAGCGGCAACTCAGGAACATCCACAGACGGCAAGGCCGCAGACGGTCGCGGGACGCTTTCCGTGGTGGGCTTCTCCTCCCCAGCCTCCGCAAAGGACGCGGCGAACGGCGCATTCACGATCGTATCCGGAAAGGCCGTCAACTATTCGGAGACTTCGGCCGGCAATACGGTACTCGTGTCTCAGGCGTTGGCCACGAAGAACGGTCTCAAAGTCGGCGACACCATCACCGTGGCCGATGTCAAGACACCGACGACCACACATGCCCTGAAGATCTCGGGAATCTACAAGAACACCGAAACGAAAGCATCATCCTCGGCTGACGCGGCGAATCCTGAGAACGCCATCTACACCAGTTACTACACCTTCATGAGCATGGGCCTGGATAGCGAAACCGCACCAGGCACCGCCGGGCATGAGCTGAATATGGTATTCGGTTTCAGCACGCCGAAAGACTTCAATACCTTCACGAAGAACATTCGCAAGGCGGGCCTGAGCAAGAATTACGATGTGGTCTCCTCGAGTCTCAAGGCCTACGATGCCGCCGTGGCCCCGCTGAGCGAGCTCGCCTCGTGGACGAGGTACGGGCTTATCGGGCTGTCGGCCCTCGGCTGCCTTGTTCTTCTGGCATGCGGCGTTCTCACCCTTCGCCACCGCCAACAGGAGATCGGCATGCTCATGACCGTCGGACTCGGCAAGGTCAGGATTTCATGGCGCTTTATCGTGGAAATGCTGATTATCGTGATACCGAGCCTGGCCGTCGGTCTTGGTGGAGGCTACGCACTCAATCTGCTCGTCTCACGCTGGATTCCGGCACATGAGATCGTTCGGGCGACCGCCGATGGCAGCGTGTGGAAAACCCTGACACTTGCGGCGCTAGGGCTTTGCGGAGTGTGCATCGTGGCCGCGATAGCACGAATCACCGTGTTCAGAAAGCGCACGTTGCTGATGAAGCGCGAGGAGGCCACGGCATGAAGAATCGCCAATCAGAAGATGGTATCCATGAGGACCTCCCGTCATCGACAACCGACGCGCGGACAGATAGACCTTCACCACAGCACAGCGAGCCCACAACAGGGAAGGATTCCGTCATGACCGATCACACGAAGGATGAGCTTCAGGAATCGTCGACGCAGGAGCCTCCTACGGAACAGGGAAAACCCTCCATACAGACCGAATCCACCGAAGCGCCGGCAGCCGAAAGCCGGAATCCCGATTCAGCGTCCTCGTCCGATGGGCAAGGCGATTCGGAGTTGTCCGAGCAGACGCAGTCGGCTGACAAGGAGCCGTCCGATGAGAAGTTGTCCGATGAGTCCTCGCAGAAGGAGGATGCACCTTCCGTGAGTTTCACCATCGTCTTCGAAGATGATGATCCTGCAGATGACGGTACCGTGCCGGATCCGGCGTCGGCGAACCCGGATGAAGGCTCGGAACAGGTGCAGGACAGACCGCTGACCGTCGGGACAGACCCGGACAACGAGGCGGAGCCTGGAGACTCGCAAACGCATCCAGCTCCATCCCATCCCGGCACTGCACGCCGAGCAGACGATGCGAAGTCCTCCGACGACATCCTCTCTTCGGATTCAGCGCAACTCGCATCACAGGCCGAAGACTCCCCCGCAGCAGCATCGCTGAAGAATTCGAAGGATGTCGATGTTCCCGAAGAATCGTCTTCCGACCCCCTGATGAAGGTCTCGTCACGCATCAATGCGGAGATTCATCGCAGAAGCACGCTGCGGATAGACCAATACCCCGTTCTGTCATTGAACAAGGTCACCTATTTTCCCCAAAAGAGCGGCTTTGCCATTCTGGACGATGTGGACTGGCCATTTTACGGTGGAAGTCTGCAGACGGTGCTGACCGACGCCGACGACGCTCGTATGGCGGTCGCAGGTCTGCTCAGCGGCCTGGTCCTTCCCACCTCCGGCTCGGTTGAGTTCAGGGGCAAGAATCTCTCGGAGATGGAGGCTTCGGAATATCGGGGGCATCTCGTGGGAGTGATGCTGCAACGCTTTGCTTCACGGGACGAGCTGAGCGCGTTGGAGAATCTCGTACTCACGATGGAGGCTTCGGGTCGGAACTTCCTCAAACCAATACCGGTGATCGCCAAGGGTTGGCTTGCCCGCGTCGACTTCCCCGAAGCACGCATCAACGAGCCGGTGCGCTCATTGGCGGCACTCGACAGAAGACGCGCTGAAATAGCCAGAACACTGTGCTGCGATGCCACGGTACTCATATTGGACGAGCCGAGCGGCGGCCTTGAACATCAGGATGCGGTCACTGTGATGAAGCTGTTGACCTCGCTTGCACAGGAACAGGATCGTTGCGTCGTCGTGCTGACTTCACAGGATGACGTCGCCCAATATGGTGAGACAATATACGAGGCCTAGCCTCGCGGGGAATGCGGCGCGTCGAGCACCGGACAACTTCGTGGGGAGCAGCCGCAGCAACGTCCCGACTTGCGGGAATACCGGGACTTTGCTCGATACAGCACCCATCCGCAGCGCGCGACTGATATGGAAAGCGGGACACCGGTGAGACACGGCATCGCTAAGTTCAACCATGACCCGGCACTCTACCGGTGCCCGCTATGCCATGAAGCGCTGACGCTCGATCGCTCGAGTCTGCGCTGCGCAAATCGCCATACCTTCGACATATCTTCCAAGGGTTTCGTCTCCATGCTGCGCGGCGGCAACAACGAGAGCGATCTGTACGACCGATCGTTCTTCGAGCATCGTTCAGCCGTATTCTCTGCAGGCATGTATGACCATGTCATCAGAGCGTGCTGCGACAGCGTGGAGAATTCCCCCGCAACCGCACCTCAGACACGGTCGCTTCTCCCCGAGTCCGCCAATTCATTCGATGCCCCGAGAGTCGTCGACGCCGGGTGCGGAGAAGGCCACTACATGCGGAGACTTGAGGCACGGCTCGCATCCGTACCTTCGAAGCAGACCCTGAACAGCACCGACCTCATAGCCTTCGATATCTCACGCGAGGCTGTCGCTCTCGCTTCCCGTGGTGGCGGCGATGTCGAATGGCTGGCTGCCGACCTTGCGAACATACCGCTGCGCGACGGCAGCGTGGACTGTATCACCAACGTCTTTTCCCCCGCGAACTACGCCGAATTCACCCGTATTCTGCGTCCGGGCGGCACGCTGGTGAAAATCGTCCCCGGCCCTCACCATGTCGCGGAGCTACGCAAGACCATCGTCGATGCCGGGCTGCGCAAGGAGCTCCGGTATTCGAACGACGATGTGCTGCAGGGCATCAGCGCGCATATGCGCATACTGAATACCACTCGGGTGAGCGCAACGACAGCAGTCGATGATGCCCTGCTCAGAGATTTCATGGCGATGACGCCGGTGATGTTTCATATCGATCAGCAGGCGCTTGAACTGAGCGAGCTCGACCGCATCACCATCGAAGCCGATGTCATCGTGGCCAGTGCGATGTAGGCTGCGGAAGCCGTTATGACGTTATGACTTCACGGCTTTTCGAGCTACCCTCTGAACACCGTCACAGGTAGTTAGGACCCAGTCGTGTTGGGACCCAGCCAGCTGTCAGACTGGCAACGCCTGGTCAATGGCGCGACGCAGAAACTGTGAGCGTGACTCACCACAAGCTTTCGCTCTATTATCGATCTCTTGCACACGCGACTTGGGAATCCGGAAGGAAATGGTTTCCAGTTCCTCGTTGAATACTTTCGGCCTTCCCGGCGCGACGGGACCGACGCGCCCCTTCCAGGTGCCATTCTCGTATTCTTCGGCCATAGCTTCAAGCTGCTGGTCAGTCACACCAAACAACTTGTTAATTTCTTCACGTCTCATGATTTCCTCCCTGCAGAGTTCAATTCGTTCATGGTCTTCCTCGACGGTGGCGTCATCGCATGGTAGATGAGCCACTGCCCATCGTTGTTGCGGACGGACATCATCTCGAGGAGTCGACCACGGCCGTCTACCCCCACCGTGATCCAGGTACCAGTGCCGTCCGCCCTAGAGGCGGAGAGCAAAGCCGACCTCCAAGCAGACAGCACATCCGCATCCTCAATCTCGTTGTGCCGGTCATGTATCCGCGGATGCACTATCACTTCGTTCTCATCTTGCACGGAACCCTCCCACACATAATATTGTAATACATATATATATTACATAATTGAGCCCCAGGTTAACCACCTCGCACTCTGGATTAAGCACTCACTTGTCAATGAGTTGGCTCATCCGTGCCACACGGCAGAAAAATCGAATACACAGCTACAGAACACGTCACTGGTGTACCTCCGTGCATTACGGCTCTTCGCCTTTTGGCATGGAGAGGACACCGAATACGATAACTGCATCAAAAGGACGGCTTTCCCGAGAATTCTTACCGCGTTGCTGCCCTTTTGATGCAGTTATCATCTCAAAGTGGCACGCACACTTGAAAAAATACCATTGCCCTCATGTAGCACCTGCGCTCCCAAGCGGAACACTTATCACGACATCACACATCTATAAGTCCATGAGCAACTGCGCACGACGATTACCTAGAGGCCTGCTGAGCGACGGGGACCACGCGAATCTGCCTTGCGGCCTGGAGTCCAAGTGCGATGGGGGCGCTTTCCTCAAGCCCTCCGACCAATGAGAAACTCACTGAATCGGCATATCTGGCTAGGGACTTGATGCGCACTTCCTTACCGATGCCGAAGCCTTCGTCTTCCAGATATCTGAGCAACTCGGGGTCCTCGTCATTGACCCGTTCTATACGGACGATCGACCCCGGTGTCGCTTCCGACAGCAGGCCACTCGACACCTCCGGAATATCCCCCGCCTCACTTGGAATCGGGTCTCCATGCGGGTCCTTGCTCGGATGGCCCAGAGCCGCGTCGATGCGGGTGATCATCATGTCCGAAACGGCATGCTCCAGGGAATCCGCCTCGTCATGAACCTCATCCCAGCGATACCCCAGCGCGTCGACCAGAAACAGCTCCAGCAAGCGATGGCGACGCACCATTTTCAGCGCATAACGTTCGCCACGATCCGTCAATGTCACCGCACCGTATGGTGCATGCTGCACCAGCCCGCTGCTGACAAGCCTTCCCAAGGCTCCGGAAACCGTGGAAGGCTTCATTCCGGTTCGCTTGGCTATCGCGGCCGGCTGGATGGGCTCATGCGTCCATTCCTGTAAATCCCAGATCACCTTGAGATAGTCCTGGGAATTGGAGGAGAGGCTTTGAAAAGTCATAGACTCCAGTGTATTCAGTCCACGGTACCGATGTGAGGCATACCACATGCCTTCAGTGGCGAAATCGGCGACTCGCAACAACTTTCCCGTGACTTGTAACATGAAGCCCTCTATAATTCTATGCGTACAAGTTAAATGTTCGAGGGCTCAAAGTTTATGGATGCACAAGCATCGGGGAATGAGCACCGGGAACTTACCACTGGTGAATTAACACTGGTGAATTACGGAAGAGAAGGCAAGGGCAGTGTCAGATACGAGTGAGGGGTTGGCGTCCCGGAGCCATGGCCTGGTGGAAACCGCCAATGGTCTGTCATTGGAGGAGATCAACAGCTCCATCAGCATACCCAAGCAATCCTCGGGCTTCTGGAAAAGCCTTCTGGCCTTTTCCGGCCCGGGCGCTCTGGTCGCAGTGGGCTACATGGATCCGGGCAACTGGATAACCTCGATAGGCGGAGGCGCCCAGTACGGCTACCTGCTGATGTCGGTTATTCTGCTTTCCAGCCTCATCGCCATGATGTTGCAGTACATGTCCGCCAAACTCGGCATCGTCACAGGGCTTGACCTGGCACAGGCCACCAGAAAGCACACCGGACGCAAACTCGGCATCACTTTATGGATATGCACCGAGCTCGCGGTCATGGCCACCGACGTGGCGGAGGTCATCGGCGGGGCCATAGCATTGAATCTGCTGTTCGGCATTCCGCTGGTATTGGGCGTGGCACTGACGGTTTTCGACGTGCTTATTCTGCTGCTTCTGATGCAGGTGGGATTCCGTCGCATCGAAGCTATTGTGGTTTCGTTGATTCTGGTCATCATGGCGGTGTTCATCTATGAGGTCACGCTCGCTCAACCGGATATGGCAGGCGTGATGAAGGGCTTCATCCCGGACGCGCAGATTTTCGGCAACGGTCAGCTCACCATGGCACTCGGCATCGTGGGTGCGACCGTCATGCCTCACAATCTGTATCTGCATTCCTCGATTGTGCAGACACGAAAATTCGACCGAACGGACGATTCTCAGGTACGACACGCACTGCGCTTCGCGACCTGGGATTCAAACATTCAGCTGACCGCAGCCTTCCTGGTGAATTGCCTGCTGCTCGTTCTTGGAGCGGCGCTGTTCTTCGGTCACGGTGACGGTCTCGACACCTTCACATCCCTCTACAATGCACTGGGCGACCAGTCAATCGCCGGTCCTGTGGCCAGTGGAGCATTGAGCACCCTGTTCGCGGTGGCTCTTCTCGCCTCCGGGCAGAATTCGACGATCACCGGCACGTTGACCGGCCAGATCGTCATGGAAGGCTTCATCCGCATGCGGATTCCGATGTGGCTGCGTCGTCTGGTCACACGCGTCATATCCATCATTCCCGTGCTGATTTGCACGATGGTATTCGGCGGCAAGGAGTCCTCGCTGGATAACCTGCTGGTCTATTCACAGGTGTTCCTCTGCATCGCCCTGCCCATCTCCATGGTGCCATTGGTCTGGTTCACCTCCTCAAAGAAAATCATGGGCAAGGAATACGCCAACCCCTGGTGGCTTGCCGTCATCGCGTGGTTCGTCGTGATACTTCTTACAGGGCTGAATATTCAGCTTCTGGTCCAGGATGTAGGCCAGCTGCTGCAATACTTGAGGTAATCAGCTGCGATGCGCTACCCGATTCGCAGCACGGGCATCGGGGGAACATCATGGCCACTGCAGATAACGACGGCAAGACCTCGGGGCTGAGCGCGGAAGAACGCCAGGCGGTCAAGGACCGCGCTCGGGAACTGCGTCTGAGCAAAAAACGTCTCAGCAAGCAGGAGCGAGAGGCCATCGAGGCCAATGATGTTCTCGATTCCATCGCCAAAATGAGCGACAGCGACAAAGCGATCTGTCAGGCGGTATCGCGCATCGTCGCCGAGGTCGCACCCGATTTGAAAACCAGACTCTGGTACGGCATGCCCGCGTTCACCAGGAACGGAAAAGTGCTGATGCACGTGCTTCCCGCCGGGAAGTTCCATATGCGCTACGCAACGTTGGGATTTGAGGACAGCGCCGGATTGGATGACGGCGCTTCATGGCCGGTCGCCTATGCAATCACCGACATCGACTCCCACACGGAATCGCTGATTCGGCGTACAATCGCCAACGCGGTTCGTGAACTCCCCCTAGATGAGGAGAGCCCGGAGCGATAAGTCTCCGCTGGAACACACGTTGCGCGTACGGAAAATACACCGATACGGGCGGAGCTGTCCCAGGCGAAACCGGCAGGTTCAGCAATACCAGAAGGCCCCGCACCAACGCATGAGGCTCTGTCTACGTACGAGCCTCGGTCGAAGCATGCCGTATGGGGAACGAGAAGGAAGTGACGATAATTCATGAGCACAGAAACCGTGTCAGGACGCACCAAATTGGCGATTCTTTCAGTGGGCGCATTGACGTTCATCGGGATATTGACCGAGACCTCCCTGACGGTGGCCTTCCCGACACTGATCACCGAGTTGGGCAAGCCCCTGAGCACGATTCAGTGGCTCACCTCCGGATACCTTCTGACGGTGACTATCGTCATGAGTCTGACCTCGTATCTTATTCAACGTTTCAACCCCAGGACCTTGTTCATCCTCGCAGCCATCGTGTGCATCGCAGGTAGTCTGATCTGCGCAATAGCACCGTCCTTCGTGCCCTTGATGATAGGCCGTCTGCTGCAGGCCGTGGCAACAGGTATCTCGACCCCGCTGATGTTTCACATCGTGTTCGAGACCGTCCCCCTTCGTCAGCTCGGCACCTATGTAGGCATCGCCAGCATGGTCACCTCATTCGCCCCGGCACTCGGCCCGACATATGGCGGCATGCTCACCCATCTGCTGTCTTGGAGGATGATTTTCTGGTGCATACTGCCGATAGTTCTTGGCTCTCTGATTCTGGGCATGGTCACCATTGACCTGCCGATTCGTGCATTGGGCAAGAAATTCGACTTCTACGGTTTCGTCACCCTGGCCGTGGTGATGGTCGCCCTCATTGAAAGCTGCAACAGACTCGGCTCTCCAAGCCTGAACGATCCCGGCCTGTGGATTGCACTCGGCATATCCGTTCTGGGCATCGCCCTCTTCATCAGGCATATGGGCCACGGCAGCAGACGGATACTGGATTTCAGACTGCTCAAGCGACCCTTCCTCGGCTTGCGTGCGGGCAACTTCTTCCTGCTTCAATTCACGAATATCGGCATGTCGTTCCTGATTCCGATATTCGTACAGAACGCCCTGCATATGGACGCTCTCAGTGCAGGTCTGATCGTGCTCCCCGGCTCACTCATCGGCTCCTTCGTATCCCCCATCGCCGGCCGTATCTATGACCGCAGAGGCGCCACGCTCCCCTTGATTCTCGGCAATGCATCGATGCTGCTCGGATCGCTGCTGCTCTGGTGGTTCACGCATTCGCTGACCGCCGTCAGTCTGATGTGCCTGTATGCCTTCCTGCGATTCGGGTTCAACTTCAGTTTCGGCAACACGATGTCCGACGCGGCGAAGCATGTAGCAGCCAAGGAGAAGGGCGACATCAACGCTCTTTTCAACACGCTCCAGCAATTCGCCGGGTCATTCGGAACAGCTGCACTCTCCGCGGTCATCACTCACGAGCAATCACGCAATCCGAATACCACGCAGGCCGTGCTGGTCGGCGGTCAGAGCGATTTTCTGCTGTTATCCGTTCTTGCCGCCTGCGGCCTGGCATGCGCCATCATTGCTGCACGTATCTCCAGGAAACCGAAGGAGAACACCCTGGAGGGCGTGGAGGTCCGACTCTGAACCGAGTCGTTCAACGCCCTCCGGCGGCGAGCTTCATCAGCTCGCTGTCGAAATCCAATGACGGAGCGTTCGGGACACCGGAGTCGGCGCTGGCGGTATCGCTGTCATCACGCTCCGGTTCCACATTCAGGTCCACCGCGCTTCTGGTATACCTGTCACCCACGGCAGCCAGCATGCTCTTCCTGACTTCTGCGGTGACCATGCTGGCGAGTTCGGCGGCCACGCGAGTCTGTCGGCTGAGCAGACCGTCCGAACCCCAATCCACAGTGGCCGCCATCACGCCGGTCGGCACGACGATGGCACGCATGAACGCGAACAGTGAACGCATAGAGGTATCGGGAACCAGGGCATGACGCTCGCTCCCGGCAGTGGCGACCACAGCTACGGGCATTCCCAGCAGGGCATCCTGCGCGGCTATGTCCCAGAAGCTCTTGAACAGACCTGAATATGTGGCTTTGAACACCGGGCTTGCCGCAACCAAGGCATCGCTGTTGACGACGATATCCAACGCAGCCTGCAATTCGGGGGATATCCGCCAACTGACCGAGGCGATGGCGATATCCTTCGCCAGGTTTTTGAGTTCGATGACATTCACCTGTGCCGCATGACCATCATGCTGAAGCTGCTGCGCGGTTTTCTCCGCGATGCCTTCCGCAAGTTTGGTGGTGGTGGATGGTTCGCCGACCCCTGCACTCACCACGGTGATATGTCGTCTGCTGCTCTTTGTGCCGTTCATGAAACTTCCTTCGTCCTAACTACTCAAATATCCTAGGCAACTCAACGCGTTGAGCGGGATCGGAATCCGTGTACGGACTCGTGCCCGTCACATTGTCACCGCGGTTTTCCTTGGGTTTCGGCTGCCTTGCCGGTCCGTCGCCATATTTCGCCAGCATCATGTCGGCGTGCGAGGGCGTGGCGACGGCACCGGGATCACGCACCGCGGCGATCTCCTTGCGCAACTCCGGGAGCACATACTCCCCCAGCATGTCGATTTGCCGCTGCACAAGCTCGGCGGGCAATCCACCGTGATCGACCAGAAACATCTGACGGGCGTAATCCCCATACACTTCATGCTGGGCGAGCACCCGGTCCACGACCTGCTGCGGCGAGCCGACCATCAGCGGGGTCTGCTCGACCATCGTCTCCAGGCTCGGGCCACCGCGATACACCGGCGAATGGTCGAAATACGGACGGAAGGTCTCGAGAGCATCCTGCGAGCGCCGGTCGATGAACACCTGCGCCCCGAGCCCTACCACAGCCTGAGCAGCAGTGCCATGACCCCAATGGACGAAACGGCTGCGGTACAAGGCCACGAGCCTGCGGAAGTGATCGACAGGCCAGAAAATCCCGTTGGCGAAGAAACCGTTCCCGTAATAGGCGGCCTGCTCCGCTATTTCCGGAGTCCTTATCGAACCATGCCACACGAATGGAGGAACGTCGTCCAACGGTCGAGGAATCGACGTGAACCCCTGCAAGGCGGTCCTAAACTGGCCGGACCAGTCGACGACGTCCTCATGCCAGAGACGATGCAACAGGTTGTAATTCTCCAGGGCCAGCGCCAATCCCTGCCTGATGTCCTTGCCGAACCAAGGATAGACTGGCGCGGTGTTGCCGCGACCGAGCATCACATCGACCCGACCGTCCGCCACATGCTGCAGCACCGCATACTGCTCGGCAAGGTTGACGGGATCGTTGGTGGTGATCAGGGTCGTCGATGTCGACAGCGTGATGCGTTCCGTCTGCGCGGCAACCGCGGCGAGGAAGGTCGTGGGGGATGACGACCAGAAAGGGGGATTGTGGTGCTCGCCTATCGCAAACACGTCAAAGCCTGCCTGCTCGGCCCCGATGGCCTGTCGCATGGTGTCTTTCAGACGTGCCGCTTCGGAAGGCACCTGTCCGGTCACCGGGTCCTTGGTGACGTCGGAAACGCTCATGACACCGAATTCCATCGGCCCGGGGCGTGCGGGCGGGGTTGCGCGCGCATTCGCCTCAATAATCGCTTCCATCGACTCGGCCATCGTCCTGTTCCTTCCTGTCGGTCACGGTATCTCGATGTCAAGGCGGCACCGGAGACCGCGTCGACAGGTGCCATCAGGAGGGATCGTTCGTTTACCAGGCACCAAGATTTCCACTGTGGGAAATGTATCACCCGAAGGTCGGCGCTACCAGAGACCGAGCTCACACTTCGCTGTAAGGGTACGTGCAGGCATGACGCACACTGCCGGTTAAAGCGGCATGGCACCGCTGCGGTTCTTCGGCGCTTCAAATCCGGTGTGGCCGAAACCGGCATGCCGTGGACTACTCTGAACTCATCGGAATCTCTTGTTCCGCCGAGGAGGGGTATGTCCAGCATATTGAAGAACGCAGTCATCTGCGGCCTCATCCGGCCTCAACGACCTTCTTGCTGTTCGTGCCAGCAAGCGTGATGACTGCCTCCATGACGTCCACAGACAACACGGAATTGACTATCTCCTGCCACCAGGAATGGATTTGGAACGCCTTCGCGGAGGCCCATGTCGCATTCATCACTACCAAGAGCCGTGATAGAGCGTGTGAGTGGAGTCTAAGCCGTCACATCGATTTATGGCCTCTGGATGATGTGCGATGCGGCGACGCGCTCTGGTGCACACCCGATTTCCTGACGGCGCAGAACGCAAGGATGTCCTCTCATGGACTAACGCCGCTGCGTATGCTGACTCCACAGAAGGACTGGCCCACGAGACTCGGTAGGGAGCTACTCGGTCGTTCTGCCGTCGAAAGCACGGTCGGCGCGGTGCTGAACTGGGGGTCATACGATGATTCGGGTCTCGCCGACAGTACGGCACCGGGTGGATGCGCTCCCTGGTCTCAGCTCGTCAACGGGCGGGTACCGGATTTTCCTGCCGCGCAACGCGACCTTCCGGTATTGCAGCAGGCGTTGGCGCATGCACCCGCCGACTCGCACATTCTCGTCAGTACGCATGTACCCGATATTGCGGAGGAATGGATGGTCGTGGTGCACCGCGGACGCGCCATCGCAGCCCAAGGCTATTGCATTCATCAACCCGTCGGAAGCCGCAACATCATCTCCGTGTTCGATGGGGCTGCATTCACCGAGGACAATATCGAGCATGCCATGCAACTGGCGGAGGCTGGCGCGAAGCGACTGGACATCGACAGCGTCGTCATGAACATCGCCTTCCGCTCCGATTCGAGGGCGCTGGTGCTTGAAGCCCTGCCGACTTGGTGCACCCCCCTGTACGCCTACCCCGCGCAGGCAACCGGCCAATTGCTGCAGGCGATTGCCGATTGTTCCTTGCCGGACGAATTCAACCCAGCCGGGTCATCCGCCGGCGGAGATGAGACGGATAGTCAGGTATTCCAGCCGGATTCATGGATGAAACGTTGTTACGCCTCACGATTCGCCAATTAGGACAAAGTCTGCCAAGTTGGTATATTGCTATGAGCGCAAAAAACTTAGCATTAGTAAGATTTTAAGAATATTGGCTAATGTCTCCGACATTGACCAGGAAGTACAAAGTCGGTCAAATCGACAATAGTCTGTAGACTACTGGGTAACGAAGTATCCGTGCAGTGGGGGCACGGCGCGCAGGAACGTCTCGACAAGACATCTAGGGGGAATTATGGCCGAAGGTTACGTGCAGCATCAGAAGAAGCAGGCTGACAAAATCATCCGCATCACCGAAAAACTGTATATGGAACGAGGCATGGAAGGTTTCACCATCGGCGATATAGCCGACGGCGCGGAAATCACCCGAGCCACGGTATACAACTATTTCTCATGCAAAGAGGACATCCTATGGGCCATCTTCTTCGAGAAGATGGATGGTCTTCTGCTCCGTCTGAACAAGAAACTCGAAGATACCACTACCACCTTCGAGCGTCTCCAGGCATACGCGGAGGCGAATTATGAGTATTTCAAGGAAGACGCCAGCTTCGCGATCTTCTTCGACCTCTTCCACACCATCTTTGCGACGGCAAGCCAGAAACCCGATGACTTCTGGGAAAGCCCCTACAATATCTCGAACTGGCGCCCCGGCAAGAGCATCAAGATGTTCACCGAGAACTTTCACGACGGCAGCGTGAAGGCCAACCTCGACCCGCATGAGACCGTGGTGTCGTATTATTACGCCTTCCTGGGAACCATGTCCTTCACCTTCAAGAACAAGGACGAACTCACCAAGTTCTACGGACTCGATTATCTGGAAGTGGCGAAGATTCAGATCTCCTGGATTCTGCAGGCCATCAAGGCAGATTAAACGCCTTAGTTGCATGCGAGGCGATAACTGCACTACAAGGACAGCAACGTGGTGTTTTTTCTCCGAAAAGCTGTCCTTGTAGTGCAGTTATCGTATTAGGGCCTTACAGCGGCCCGACAACCACGGCTATTTGATGGGCATATGGTATTCCAGGGCAACCGCCTCGATGTCTGGCACCCCATACCTTGCGACAAGCGCATGCCACCGAAGCAGATTGCCCTCTCCGAAGCGAGCCGCACGCCTCGTCTGCCGTTCCACTGAAATACATGCGGGAGGATGAGACTTGCTGTTGAATTTATCCGCATACATGACGATTTCCTGTTCGACGGTAGTGGGGAGATACTCCGCCGGAGGCAACGGCAGATGCTGCTCGACCACCTCCTGACGAGTGATGCCTACGCCGGTGTGATTTCTGGAGAATGCGGCGACCTCCTCACCGTATCCCTCATCCAGAAGGATGCGGTAGCCGATAAGACCATGGAGAATGTAGCGCTTCGAATCGAAGCGAGGAATGGAACCGGGAACACTGCCATCGCTTGATTCATCGAATACGCGGTAGGTGCCGATGTCATGAAGCAGCGCACCGACCCTGAGCAGCTCCTCATCGACATCCCCCTTCCTGACCAAAGGCGCGAAAGACACGGAGCTTTCGGACGACACCGGGTCGTCAGGCACTCGGGTGGTGTTGCCCCGCGCAATATCCTGCGCCAGCCGCGCCACTATCTCACAGTGCCTGTGCACCACATCAAAGGCGGCCTGCGAGGGAGCCAGACGATGATGAAGTTGAGTGATTTCCTCGATACTTGGAAGCGTTGTACTCATATCCACATGATAGGGACGACGAGCGGACGATGTGCCGACCGGATGATCTTGCGCACATCCATACTCGCTCTATGCGATTTTTCTGTTGGACGAAACGACATAGACAGTAGAATCGGAGCGTACAACGAGCAAAAGGGGTGACATGGGGACTTCGGAAAGCGAACAATATTCCGCCCAGCGGAGCACTGCAGCCGACATGCAAGCGGATCCGGCCTGGTCCAATCCACTGCGCGATCCAAGGGATTTGCGCATGCCGCGCGTCGCAGGTCCCTGTTCTCTGGTGATTTTCGGAGTAACCGGAGATTTGGCGAAAAAGAAACTATTGCCGGCCGTATACGACCTCGCAAATCGAGGGTTGCTGCCAGCGGGGTTCGGCCTGATAGGCTTCGGCCGCAGAAAATGGGACAACGAAGAATTCGCCAACTTCGCCAAAGAGAACATGAAGGCCCACTGCCGCACGCCCTTCAATGAAAAGACATGGGAACATCTCCATGACGGTCTGCGTTTCGTCACCGGCACCTTCGATGACGCCGAGGCCTTCACCCGCCTTTCCGACACCGTGTCCGAACTGGACAGAGACCGCGGCACCCGCGGAAACCACGCTTTCTACATGTCCGTGCCACCAAGGGACTTCCCCCTCGTGTCCAAGCAACTCGCCGACTCCGGCCTGTCGCATTCGACCGAAGGCGCATGGCGCCGCGTCATCATCGAGAAACCCTTCGGTCATGACCTCGCCAGCGCCAAAGAACTGGACCGCGTGGTTTCCGAAGTCTTCGAACCCGATTCCGTGTTCCGCATCGACCACTACCTCGGCAAGGAAACCGTACAGAACCTCCTGGCCCTGCGTTTCGCCAACACCATGTTCGAACCGGTATGGAACGCGAACTACGTCAGCCACGTGCAGATCACCATGGCCGAGGACATCGGCATCGGCGGCAGAGCCGGATACTACGACGGCATCGGCGCCGCCCGCGACGTCATTCAGAACCACCTGCTGCAGCTCATGGCCCTCACCGCGATGGAGGAACCCGTATCCTTCTCCGCCGCCGACCTGACCGCAGAAAAGCGCAAGGTGCTTTCTGCGGTGCGGCTGCCCAAGAACCTCGCGGATCACACCGCTCGCGGCCAATACTCCGCCGGATGGCAGGGGTCGGACAAGGTCGTGGGATACCTCGATGAAAAAGGCATCAGCCGCGACTCCACAACCGAAACCTATGCCGCGATTCGCCTCGACGTCGATACACGCAGATGGGCGGGAGTTCCCTTCTACCTGCGGACGGGCAAACGTCTGGGCAAGCGGGTCACCGAGATTGCGGTCGCCTTCAAACCGGCACCGCACCTCCCGTTCGAGACCACGGCGACGCGCGAACTCGGCGCCAACGCAGTGGTTATCCGTGTACAGCCGGACGAAGGCGTGACCATACGATTCGGTGCCAAAGTACCCGGTACCGCGATGGAGGTCCGTGACGTGAGCATGGACTTCAGCTACGGTCGCTCATTCACCGAAGCCTCGCCGGAAGCATACGAACGACTCATCCTCGACGTGCTGCTCGGCGACCCTCCCCTCTTCCCGACCACAGAGGAAGTCAACCTGTCATGGAACATCCTTGACCCGATCGAAGACTTCTGGAGCACGCTCGGACAGCCGGAACCCTACCGTTCAGGAACCTGGGGCCCGGCCCAGGCCGATGAGATGCTGGCTCGTGATGGATACCACTGGAGGATGCCATGATTGTCGAAATGCCCGATACCGCAACATCGGAAATCTCTCGGAAAATCGACGCGCTGCACGAGGAGCGCGGCGAGGCAGCCCTGGGCCGCGTGCTCACCCTGCTCATCAGCACATCCGAGGATGAGCTCGAGGAGTCGATGGAAACGGCGAATGCCGCAAGCCGCGAGCATCCCTGCCGGGTCATCGCCATCGTCACCGACGGTTCGGATTCAAGCCAACAGTCAAAGCTCGATGCGCAGGTGCGCTTCGGCGCGGATGCGGGCGCAGGCGAAATCGTCGTTCTCAAACCCACCGGAGGATTGAAACGACACCTTGACACCCTGGTGATTCCGCTGTTGGTTCCTGACGCACCCGTGGTCGCATGGTGGCCTTCAAAAGCCCCGGAGGACCCCTCAAAGGACCCGATAGGCCGTATGGCCCGAAGCCGCATCACCGACGCGATACGGTCCTCCAACCCGGATGCATCCTTCACCGCGCTGAGAGCTCACTGGTCATGCCATGACATCGATATGTCGTGGACGCGCCTGACCGTATGGCGCGCGATGCTCGCCTCGATGCTCGACCAGCCGCCGCATCTGCCTATCAAATCGGTTCGGGTCAAAGGGCAATCGCACTACATTCCACTGGATCTGCTGGCCGCATGGCTCGCGGTCCGACTGGATGTACCGGTCACCATCGAGCGTGAAGATGATCTGAACGCCATCACCGGCGTCTTCTTCGAGCGTGAGGACGGTGAGCTCAGCATGGAACGGCCTTATGAAGATCAGGCCACCATCTGTCAGCCCGGTGAATCACAGCAGGACGTCGCCATGCCGATGAGAACGCTTGAGGAATGCCTGAGCGAGGAAATGCGCAGGCTTGACCCCGACGAGGTCTATGCCGAGGTCATCACCCGCGGCTGGGGACTTGTGGATCACGAATAACCGCTCCGGCACGAAGCGCTTCATGATTCGCAACGGGACCATGAAGCGCTTCGTATCATGCAATCACCGCATCAGGAATCAGGAATCAGGAGAAATCTGAACATATGTCACAACGACTGGCCGTCACCTACCCCAATCCTGAATCGCTGCACACGGCTGCAGCTTCGCGTCTGCTCATAGAAATCGGAGACAGAATCGCTTCGCAGCATCGTGCCGACATCGTACTGACGGGCGGCACCGATGGCAACGCCGTACTCAGGCACATCGCCAGCAACCCGCTGAACGAGGCCGTTGATTGGGGTTGCGTGCATCTGTGGTGGGGCGACGAACGCTTCGTTCCTGCGGATCACGACGACAGAAACGCCAAACAGGCACGCGAGGCTTGGTTCGGCACCCTTGTCGCTCAAGGGCTGCTTCCAGAATCACACATTCACGAGATGCCCGCGGATCAGCGCAGCGAACATGAGATCGCCGTAGCCGGGGACTCCGAAAATATCCGTCTGCTGGATGCGGCCGCCGCGACGTATCAGGAGGAAATCATCAGGGAATTAGGTGCCAGCCCGCACTTCGACGTCGCCATGTTCGGCGTCGGACCTGACGGACATTTTGCTTCCCTGTTCCCGGACCACCCGCAGGTATGCATCGACGACGCCGATGTATTGGTGACCGGCGTGTCCGACTCCCCCAAAATGCCGCCGCTGCGAATCAGCCTGACCGTGCCGCTGATTAACAGCAGTCGCAAGGTATGGGTTCTCGCATCGTCATCGCGAAAGGCCGAAGCCGTACATAACGCGCTGTCATCGGTGAACAACCCGCATGTGCCCAGCTCCTTCGCCAACGGCAGCACAGAGACGCTGTGGCTTCTGGACGACGAAGCCAACTCGGATACCGGCCTGTGAAATAGATACCTGCATCACAAGGACAGCTCTGGAGTAAGAATTTCTCGAAATGTCCTTGTAATGGCTCTTCTTATGGTGGCGTGTAAAGACCCAACACGTTAACTGCACTAAAAGGATAGCTTTTGACCCGGAAATCTCCCTCAAAGCTATCCTTTTAGTGCAGTTATCTTATTGGGGACTCACCGAGTCTACGCACAGCACAGTGTGCTATACATTTACGGCTCGACCTTTGCGGCTGCTCACTTCGCCTACCACGTTTCACATGACAGTTTCGTTTGTACCTCGCTGATTAATCGCTTTCAGCGATTCTTCGCAGCTGCTTTGCTGAATCTCTTTCTGACCCGGTTCTGGCCCCGCAACAACAGACCCCCGCAAATGCGGGGGTCGCAATCACTGCTCGCGGCTCCGCAGGAAGCCACTCACGCAGAACCTGAGGACAGCGCACCGCGCTGTCATCGTCAGAAAGAACTTCAGTTTTCCTGAATCTCTTTCTGACCCGGTTCTGCCCACAGGGTATGGAAGGCACCGGGGGTGTCTACGCGACCATAGGTGTGGGCACCGAAGAGGTCGCGCTGGCCCTGAATCAGGGCGGCGGGCAGACGCTTGGAACGCAGACCGTCGTAATACGCGAGCGAGCTGGAGAACATAGGTACGGGAATGCCTGCTTCTGCGGCGCTGGCGACCACTCGTCGCCATGATTCCTGCGCATTCGCCACAGCCTTCTTGAAGAAGGGGTCGAAGAGCAGGGAACCGAAAGTCTCGGAGGAATCATAGGCGTCAGAGATACGGTTCAGGAACTTCGCCCTGATGATGCAGCCGCCACGCCAGATGCGCGCAACCGCGCCAAGATCAATGTTCCATCCGTATTGCTTGGCACCCTTCTCGATCTCGTTGAAGCCCTGCGCATACGCCACGATCTTTGAAGCGTAGAGCGCCTGACGAACATCCTCGATGAAGGCCTTTCGAGCGTCCTCATCCTTGAACTTCGCTGCGAATGCACCCTCGGGATCAGGACCTTCCAGACCCTTGGCAGCCGCCTCCTCGCGGAGTGCCGCCTCTGAGGACAGACCGCGAGCGAACACCGCTTCACCGATACCCGTGACGGGGGTGCCCAATGCCAATGCGGTCTGCACCGTCCAGGTGCCCGTGCCCTTCATCCCGGCCTGATCCACGACGATGTCGATGAACGGCTTGCCGGTCTTCTCATCGGTATGCCCAAGGACCTCGGCGGTAATCTCGATGAGATACGAATTCAGGTCGCCCTTGTTCCACTCGGCGAAGACATCGGCGATTTGCGCAGGCTCCATGGCCAGTCCGCGACGCAAGAGGTCATAGCTTTCGGCGATGACCTGCATATCCGCATACTCGATGCCGTTATGCACCATCTTGACGAAATGACCGGCACCATCGGTACCGATATGGGTCACGCACGGTTCGCCTTCGGCGACAGCTGCGATACTCTTCAAAATCGGTCCGAGAGTCTTCCACGACTCATCGGTTCCACCTGGCATCATCGAAGGTCCCTTGAGGGCGCCCTCCTCGCCACCGGAAATGCCGCACCCGACAAAGTGCAGACCCCGTGCGCGAATATCCTTCTCGCGTCGGATGGTGTCCTCGAAATAGGCATTGCCGCCATCGACGATGATATCGCCGGGTTCCATGGCATCCGCCAATTCGTTGATCACCGCATCGGTGGGTGCACCGGCCTTGACCATGATGATGGCGGTGCGGGGTTTCGCCAGTGAAGCGACGAAGTCCTTCACCGTCTCGGCAGGAATGAACTTACCTTCGGAACCATGCTCAGCAATCAGCGCCTCGGTACGTGAGTAGTGGCGATTGTATACGGCAACGGTATTGCCGTGGTGCGCCAGATTTCTCGAAAGGCTCGCGCCCATGGCCGCAAGACCCACAACTCCGATATTCGCTAGTTCTTCACTCATGCCATACCCTTTCAATCGACGACATTCGTTGTACTCGCATTTGGGAAGCCCTCAACGGCAGCATCCACGAACGCATACTCAAAAACAGTCTATTGCCCACACGGAACAGGCACCGATGCGTTCACAATTCGCGCAAGGAATATTCGCCTGTCTGATTGGATGCGACAAGCATCTGATCGTTGTGCAACTCCTGCCAGCCATCCTCGGAATGCTGCTCGAAGCCGGACGACGCGACAACCACACCGGACGCGCCGTCGGCCTCATCACGAATGTTCCTGTACCTGATCACCCGGTAGTCGGCGACATAGTCGGACTGATCATAGCGTTCGTAGATATCTGCGATGCGGGGCGGGGTATCGGTGCGTCCCGAAGCTCTGAGGCAGACCAGTTCGTCCGCACTTTGCACCATGCAGTTGTACGAGGATTTCGGATAGAAGATTCGCAGGTCCGCAACCGCCTGGGCGACCGACTGCGCGAGGGTCAATCCCTGCGCGACGTGCTGCAAGACCACCGAGAAGAATATCGCCGAATCGCTCTTGCCGCCTGTTTCCAGCAGCAGGTCCTCGTCGATGTCGAAATCCCTGTTGTCGACGATGTTGCGGCCCTCATCATCGCTGATATCCCCATTGTGGATGAAGCTGAGACCATTGGCGAAGAACGGCTGCTGGTTCTCCAGTATCAGGGGCAGATTCGATGATGCCAGTCGCAGATGATAGAGGCCTCCACGAGCGCCGCAATCGACCATCGTATCGAAGGTGGGATCGAAATGTGCGGCGACCGTGGAACGGTACACATTCGAAGCGGTCTCCGGCGTGGGAGCCCCGCCATCGCGTCGATGCGCCCCTTCCGGAGGCTGCGACAACAGGGATGCTCCCCACCCGTCGTTGTGAATTCTGGAAACCGAGCGGAACTGCGCCACATCGGTCTCGCCTATGATGTCCTTCAGGCTCAGATTAATGCCGTTGGTGGCATACCCCAATAATCTGCACATATCAATTCACTCTAACGCATCAATTTTCGCCGTGTCGTCATATCTCACGTTCTCGGCGAAGAGTTCCTATTCGGTTTTGGCCGGCTGTTGCGCATCGTCCTTGGAGACCTTGGACAGATCCTTCACGGCATCGACCTTGGCCTCTTTCTTGGCCTCCTGCAACATGGCCTGTTGGCGTTTGGTTCTGCGCAACGCCACCCGCTGCAGGCGTGGAACGCGCCGCGTCGTGACGAAGAGCGGCTGAACCTCGACAATTGGATTGTATGGAGCCAGACCGAACCATTTCACCGGCGACCCCGCCACATGACGAATCGCATATTTCACCTGCAAAGCCATGGTTCTGCCGGTAGTGATCTTTGATTCCGGCATAAGAGCCTTGTGGATCAGAATGTACTTGATGGTGCCGATCTGAGGGTCCTCGTCCACCTTGGGGTACACGGAGGTCTGCGGCGGCAACTCACCGCTGTCTATCAGCTCATGCATGATCTGGTGCAGGTAGGTCGCCACATTCTGGTCGACTTTGAATCCAAGACGCATACGCACCCGGTACAGATAGTTGGTACCGAAGTTCTCCACCGAATAATCCCGTGTGAAGGGATCGTCCGTGGTCTGCACGGACACCGCCCACCAGGCTCTGGCGCGCTTGGGATGGTCAGCGAAGATGGAGAAGAAGATGTCGGTGTCGAGTCGGCACATCTCGGTGTCAGAAGTCAGGTAGACGAGATTATCCGCATAATAGGGCACTCTGAAATCGTTGTGCAGCATGTCCAAAGCGGGCAGGCACTCCTTGGGAGCCATATGCCGACGCTGCGAGCGCTCGACCTTGGTGCCCTCGTTCCAGGTGTACATGATGAACAATATGGCGAGGGTGAGCAGCATGGTGAACCAGCCACCGTGCAGGAACTTCGCCATGGAGGCGAGGAAGAACAGCGTCTGTATCGCGATGAAGACGACGGTGAACACCACGGCCCAGAACTTGCTGCCGTTGAACCATATGTACACTCCAAGCAGCACGGTCGTCGTAATCATCGTAATGGTCAGCGCCAAACCGTATGCGGCGGCGATGTGTTCGGAATCCCTGAAGATTCCCAGAACCGTCAAGGTCGCGGCGCATAGCACCATGTTGACGACGGGGATGTACAGCTGCCCTCGGGTTCGTGCAGGGTATCGCACCTGCAGATGCGGCATCCAATTCAGGCCGGTGGCCTCGGACACCATCGTGAAAGCACCGGTAATCAATGCCTGCGAAGCGATGACGCCTGCCGTCACCGAAAGCACCACGGCGACGTACCGGACGTTCGGATTCATCATCTGGAAGAAAGGATTGAGGTTCTGAATGTTTTTCAGGTCCGGATTGTTCCGGTTGTTGAGCATCCAGGCACCCTGGCCGAAGTAGTTCAGCACCAGGGCGATTTTGATGAAGGGCCAGGTGATGTAGATATTGCCACGTCCGACATGACCCATATCCGAGTACAAGGCCTCGGCTCCGGTCGTCGAAAGGAACACCGTTCCCATAATGGCCAGTCCTGCGACGTTACCCGAGCTGAAGAGGAATCGTATGCCATAGAGAGGATTGAGGGCCTCGAACACGGTCCAGTCGTTCCCGAGATTCGCCATGCCGACCACGGCCAGGAAGGCGAACCATATCATCACGACGGTGCCGAATACCTTGCCGATGCGCTCCGTGCCCCTTGATTGCACTGAGAACAGAATCAGAATCACCACGACGGTAATCATCAGGGTGAGATTCTCGTTGTCATTGAAGATCGGTTCAAGCACCGGGAGGGTTTTCAGACCTTCGACTGCCGAGGATATGGACACCGCCGGAGTCAGCACGGAATCAGCCAGGAAGGCCGCTCCCCCAAGCATCGCGGGTATGACGAGCCATTTGGCATGACGCCTCACCAGGCTGTACAGAGCGAAAATGCCACCTTCACCCTTGTTGTCGATGCGCATCGCGATGAGCACGTATTTCACCGTGGTGATCAGCGTAATCGACCAGAACACCAAGGACAGCATGCCCAACACGGCAGGACGGTCGGTATTGGCGATGCCGCCCTGACCGCTCAGGAATGTCTGGGACATATAGAGCGGCGAGGTACCGATATCCCCATACACCACACCGAGAGCGACGATGGCCATGGAAATGCTCACCTTGTCCGGCGAGCTCTGAATCTTGATCCACAGACGTCCCAATGGTCCCCTGTTGGAAGCCTTCTTACGCTGGGCGGCAAGCTTCATGGCCTCTTTGCGCTTGGCTTTTAGCGCGATGCGCTCTTCTCTGGTACGAGCCTGATGCGAGACCTTCGGCGCTTTGGTGATGCTCTCTGCGGGGAGGATGGAATCCTCCACCACTGGCTTGGCGACCGGCTTAGCGGTCTTTCCGGCCGCTGCGGATTGATTCACGTCGGCATCGACAGCGGCACCGTCTGCAACGTCGGCATCCTCGGTGGCCGTATGGCCCCCGGCTGTTGCCTTGGACACGTCACCCTGTGCACCAGACGGCCCCTTGCCCTCACGGGATAAGTCGTGGTCGGATTCGTCGGCATTCCCCTGATTTCCGGTGCTAATCTCACCGTCAAAAGGCTGTGCCTCGTTCTTCTTCTTAGACATACACTCCTCCAGTGGCAGGTCGAGCGCTCTGCCTACATGTTTTCCACACGTCGGCATTACGTTAGCACCAGTGGTGCACACTATCTACCCGAAAACTTCACAGTTGCCTCAAAGCACTGGGATTCCAATGATTTTTGCATTTCCCCTCAGGCTAAGTCATGCCGGGGCACTCTGCCTGAATCACTATGAACGATTCGCTGACAAAGCTACGGTGAGACACCGCTGACGCCTAGAATCCGTACACTTCACGGGTGGTTTCCCTGGTAGCCGCCGCAACTGCGTCTATGGGCATATCGAGCGTATCCGCCATGGCTCTCAAGGTGTAGGGAATCATATACGGCGCATTGGTGCGCCCGCGATACGGCATCGGCGTCAGATATGGAGCATCCGTCTCCACCATGGCATGATCCAGCCCGACGATTGCCAGCGACTCCCTGATGCCTTCGTTGCCCTTATAGGACACGGTTCCGGAGAAGCTTAGATACCAGCCTCGCTCTTTCGCCACTTCGGCCATCTGCGCGTCGCCTGAATATGAATGAAACACCGTTTTCCTGGGGGCGCCATCGCGTATCAGGGTTTCCATCACCTCGCGATGGGCATCTCGATCGTGAATCTGCATCGGCAGGTCGAGCTCCTTCGCCAACGCGATATGCTCGCGGAAAGCCTGCCGCTGCAACTCCTTGGCATCCTCACCAGTCCGGAACAGGTCCATGCCGGTTTCACCGATGGCCACGACCTGCTCAGGGTAGGCGAGAGCCAGTCGATGCACTTCGGCCACAGCCTGTTCCATATCCACATCGTGCCAGCTCTGGTATCGCACCGGCAATCCATCCGGACCGGCGGCACCGTGGTGTCCATGCAGCACGGCTTCGTTGGGATGAATAGCCAACGCCGTCCAAACCTGCCCTGGATGGGCGAGCGCCAAGTCAACGGCGGTTTGCAGATGGGGAAGCTCGCACCCTACGTCGATGATTTTGCGGACACCCACTGTCGCGGCGTCTTCGAGCATCCGGTCGACCGACAGGACCGGAACCTCGGCCTGGCCCCTATCACGAGCCTCCTTGGCCATTGACTCCGCGAAGGGGACGACCGAGGCGAGATGGGTGTGATCGTCCACCACCTCGATATCGGGGTTCAACGGTTCAGGCGCAGGCGCCCAGCTGCGGTTGCGATGATGCTTGCTCATACTTCCCGCACACTACACCCGTGGCCATCCTTGCACTAACGGCAAGAAGGCCACGAATGCCGTGTCTAGCGCTCCTTGAGCAGTTCCTCGCCACCATTGGCCACGCGAATCATCGAATACTGCGACTCGTAGAGCCTGAAATAGGCCTGCTTCAGAGCGAGAAGCTCATCGTGCGAACCGTGCTCGACGATTTGCCCATGGTCGATGTAGAAAATTTCATCCGCGTTCTCGATGGTCGAAAGCCGGTGAGCGATGATGAAGGAGGTACGGCCCTTCAGCAGATGATTCAATCCCGCTTGCAGCGCCTCTTCGGTACGCGTGTCGATATTGCTGGTCGCCTCGTCCAATATGAGAATACGAGGATCGGCCAACAGCACTCTGGCGAAGGCGATGAGCTGACGCTGCCCTGCGGAAAGCGTGGCACCGCGTTCCTCGACCACGGTGTCGTATCCGTTGGGCATCTCCATGATGAACTCGTGTGCGTGCACGGCCTTCGCCGCGGCCTGAATCTCCTCATCCGTGGCGTCCAGCTTGCCGTAGCGGATATTGTCGCGGATGTTCCCCGAGAAGATGAAGGTATCCTGCAGCATCACGCCCATCTGCTGACGCAAGGACGCCAAAGTGACATCCCGCACGTCATAGCCGTCGATGGTCACCGAACCTTCCGAGACGTCATAGAAACGCGACAGCAGGTTGATGATGGTGGTCTTCCCCGCACCGGTGGGGCCGACCAAGGCGACGGTGCGACCGGGCTCAACATGGAAGTCCACCAGGTTCAGGATGTTGCGACCGCCGTCCTCGTACCTGAACACCACATCGTTGAAGTCCACCTTCCCGCGAATCTGCGGCAGTGTGGCCGCTCCCGGCTTGTCCTGAATTTCGGGGACCACATCGAGGGTCTCGAAGATGCGCTCAAGGTAGGCGGAGCAGGTGATGAGCTGGTTGTAGAAGTTGCCGATGTTGATGACGGGATTCCAGAAGTTGTTCGCATAGCCGACAAAAGCGACCAGAACGCCGGTGCTGACATTGACCCCTCCGAAGCCCATAATGCCCACATAGTAGATGAAGGCGATGGTCATCGTGGAGATGTTCTGCACCCCCGGCCACATCAGGAACTGGATGTGCACGGCCGTCATCCAGGATTTGCGAACCTCTCCCTGCTGCTCCTGGAAGGTCTCGTACTGGGTCTGTTCGCGGGCGAAGGTCTGCGTGGTCTTCACACCGGCAATCGACTCATGGATGTAGGCGTTGAGATTGCTCTGCTTGTTGGAGAGCTTCTGGTAGGCCTTCCGTTGGAAATACTGCAGCACCCTGACCCAGATGATGAGCACGGGGAAGAGTATCAGGGACCACAACGTCAACCGCCAATCGATTACCGCCATCACCACAAGCGTGATGATGAAGGTGAACACATCGGAGATGACGTTGATCAGACCGGAGCTCAAGGTATCCGACAGGGTGTTCACGTAGTTGACCACACGGATGAGAATCTTGCCGTGCGGACGCGAGTCGAAGTACGAGAACGGGAGCGTCTGGATATGCGAGAACAGGTCACGCCTCATGTCCTTGAGCATCAACTGGCCCACACGTGTGATGGAAACCGTGCGATACCTCAGGCAGAGCTCATAGAGGATTATGGCGGCAAGAAAAACGCCGCCGAGAATCAGCAGTTGGGTAATGTCCTTGTTGGGAATGACCGTATCGATGATGATTTTGATCAGGTACGGGACCGCGACGAGGATGCTGCTCATCAGCACCACTACGGCGAGTATTCTGACGACCTGACCGAGATATGGCTTCAGATACACCCCGACGCGCAGGATGTCGCGGAAATTGATCTGCTCTTCGAGCTCCTCATCCTCGCGGAAGGTGTTCCGGCGCTGATTGTTGTGCACTGCGGTCTCTGCGGCCGCCTCATGCCTTTTTGCACTGTGTCGTCGTGCCATCTGCATGCCTTACTCCTCGAAACCTGCTGATTGACCGGATTGCAAGCCAAGCTGCTTGCGGTAGATCTCCCAATATCGCCCGTGCGCTTCCACGAGTTCCTGATGCGTCCCCTGCTCGACGATTGCGCCGTGCTCGAGCACCACGATCAGATCGGCATCCTTGACGGAGGAAATTCTATGGGCGATGGTGATGATGGTCTTCTTGGTTTCCAACTCACCGAGATGCCGCTGAATTTCGGCCTCCGTCTCCATATCGACGGCGGATGTGGTGTCGTCCATCACCAGGATGGAGGGATCGTCGGCAAGTGCCCGAGCCAGGCTCAGACGTTGCTTCTGACCACCGGAAAGCCCCACTCCGCGTTCGCCGACGACGGTGTTGTACCCTTCGGGCATGCCCTGGATGAAGCCGTCCGCACCCGCGATGGCCGCAACCCGGCTCACATACTCGTCATCGCTGATGGTGGCGCCGAAAGCGATGTTGCCTCCGATGGTGTCCGAGAACAGGAAGGTATCCTGCGCGACGATGCTGACCTGGGAACGCAGAGTCGCCAGCGGCCAATCCCTGGCATCGATGCCGTCGATCAGCACATGTCCGACCGTCGGATCGTAGAAACGCGAGATCATGCTCACCAAGGTGGACTTTCCCGAACCCGTCTCGCCGAGTATGCCCAGCTTCGAACCTGCAGGGACGAAGAAGTCGAGATCCTTGAGAATCGGAGTCTCGGGGTCATCCGGGAAAGCGAAACTGACATGGTCGAAACGAATTTCGCCGCCGATGCGTTCGGGGGTTTTGACGTCGGAATGGCTGATTTTCGCCAGCAATGCGTTGGCATGCTCCACCGATGACTCCGCGTCCGGACGCTCGACGATACGCGAACGCGATGTGAGGAGGCGACGGATTTTGATGCATGAGGCGTTGAAGCGCTGAATGTCGTTGATCAGCCAGCCGGACTGACGTACCGGCCCGTCGATCATCCACAGGAAGCTGTCGAAGGCCACCAGATCGCCGAGGGTCATCATGTTCTCGATGACCAGCCAACCTCCGAAAATCAGGATGATGAGCTGAAGCATGAAGGAGGAACCGTCGAGCCACGGCATGTATCGACGGCTGTTGTAGGCAAGCTTCATATTGCGCTGCATGTAGTCGTCGTTGTGCTCGTCGAATTTTTCCGTCTCGAAGGGCTCGCGGACGAAGGCTTTGACCACACGGTTGCCTTCGATGTTCTCCTCGACCATCGAATTCAGACGAGCGAGCGAGTTGCGGATGTCGAAGAACAGCGGATGGGCGTGGCTCGCCAGCGCCCGGGTGAAGAAGAACAGGAATGGCGTCACACAGGCCAGAGCCAGTGCCAGACGCCAGTCAATGGTGACCATGACGCAGAGCGAACCCACGAAGAGTATGACGCAGTCGGCGACGTTGTAGGTCACCCAGGACAGGAAGTGGCGGATGGCATCGGTGTCCGAAGTCATCCGGCTCATGATGTCACCGATTCTGGTGTGATTGAAGTAGGTGAAGTCCAGGCTGTGCAGCTTCTCGTATTCATCGGACACCAGCCGGTAGATGGCGTTCTGGCCGAAACGTTCCATGAACATCTGGTATCCGTACCGGACCGCCGTACGTACCGCCGTCACCGCGATCATCGTGAAACACAGTTGGGGCAGACGGTCATGATGACCTTGAATGATGACCTGGTCAACGATCATGCCCGCGAGCAGCGGCATGATCATCACCAGCACCTTGTCGATGATGAACAGCACCACCACGGCGGCGATCCGTGGAAGGTCTGGCTTGCAGTATGGCAGTATCCAGCGCATGTTGCCGGCCTGCTGATTGGTATTGGGATCGACGTACATCAGGGATGGACCCTCGCGTTCCTTGTTGCTCTCCGTTACCCGGTTCTCTCCGGGATTCCCCGCCCGTTTCACAAAGGAACTGCTGGAATCATCCCCAAAACATTCCCCGTTGAATACGTAAGCTCGCAACATTCTATGCGAGTGAATATCCATTTCAACCGCTTCGGCTTTCGGCGTGTTTCCACGCCGTGTCGTCAGGCATTCCAAACGTCTTCGTCACATTCCGCACGGCGCGAGGGCACGTCGAATACAGGGGCGCAAGGTACAGGACGGACGGTGCAGCAGCACAACTTTTGGGAGAAGCACGACGTGTGCGGGAACACAATGGGGCGGAAAGACAACGGGGTCAGAAAAAGGATAAGCCCGGTGGAGGGAGCCACCGGGCTTTAGAGAAGAGAGAAGAAGGGTTCAATTATGGGGTTCTGGGATGAACCTCGCCAACGTGGTATCTGCTGACATCTCTTATATAACCAACGCTTTCTTGGAGATATGATGCGTTAGCCTCAAAGAACTCTGAGAATCTTGTAACCACAATGTGCGCATCCTGGCCATCATGGCGTAATGGTTCTCTGCCACGGTCCGCATCGACGCAGGGTCGGGCAGCCCCATCCGGGCGGCAGGAGAACACGTCCGCCGCCCGGCATGAAACAGGGTTACTTCACCGTATCCTTGTCGCCGCCCTTCAGTTTGGCTTGTTCCTTCGCCAGCCTTTCGGCTTCCTTGGCCTGACGGGCGTCGAGCTCGCTCTGGAAACGGTCGAGCTCCTCCTGCACGGCTTCTTTCGGGATTTTCGCGAAGATCGGCGTGGGCTTGGCAATCGGCGTTCCATCGACTATCGCTTCGCGCTTCCAGGGATGCACGTTCTCACCCAAGCGGTACCGTCCCGTGATGATCGGATAGTGGAATCCGGGCTTATCCAGATCTTCGACTTCCTCGATATGCGGCAATGGGGAGAACACTCCGGTGCCGCCCATCGTTTCATGCACGCGCTGGGCCGAATGCGGAAGGAATGGCGCCAGAAGGGTGTTGGCATCGACTACCGCCTGCGCCGCGGTATGCAGCACGGCAGCCAGGCGCTGCTCGTCATCCTTGATCTTCCAAGGTTCCATGGCCGAGATGTACCGGTTGATCGCCCCCACGGTCGTCATCGCCTCGCTAAGCGCCGCTTTCTGACGATGATGCTCGATAAGATCGCCCACCGTATCGAAAGCCTTGCCTGTGACCTCGAGCAAAGCTCTATCCTCATCCTGCAATGTGGAAGAATCCACTTCGGGGATTCGACCGAAATCCTTGTTCAGCAGATTGGCGACCCTGTTGACCAGGTTGCCCCAGCTGGCAGCAAGCTCTTCATTGTTGTGACGGACGAATTCGGCCCAGGTGAAATCGGCGTCGGAGTTTTCAGGCCCTGCAATGGAAATGTAGTATCTCACCGCATCGACCTGATAGCGGGCGAGAATATCCTTGACGTATATCACGATGCCGCGTGAAGAGCTGAACTTCTTGCCTTCCATCGACAGGAACTCGCTGGCGACGACCTCCTCGGGGAGGTTCAACTTGCCGAAGTCGCCGTTCTGGCCGCCCTTCGAACCTTCACCGTCATAGGCGAGCAGCTCTGAAGGCCAGATCTGGGAATGGAAGGTGATGTTGTCCTTGCCCATGAAATAGTAACCGGGAGCCTCGGGATCATTCCACCACTTACGCCACGCCTCCGGATCGCCCTGCCTGCGCGCCCATTCGATGGAAGCCGAAAGATAGCCAATAACCGCATCGAACCACACGTACAGCTTCTTGTTCGGGTTATCGATCCACCCATCGACCGGAACGGGAATGCCCCAATCGATATCCCTCGTGATGGCACGCGGTTTGACTTCCTTGAACAGGCCGATAGAGAAGTTGATGACGTTGGTACGCCACCCCTCACGACTTTTCAGCCACTTCAGATTCGCTTCCGCCAATGCTGGCAGATCCAGGAAGAAATGCTCGGTTTCCTCGAAAATCGGGGTTTCGCCGTTGATCTTGGACACGGGATTGATGAGTTCGTCCGGATCGAGCTCATTGCCGCAGTTGTCGCACTGATCGCCACGAGCGCCGGATGCGCCGCAAATCGGGCAGGTCCCCTCGATGTACCGGTCGGGCAGTGTCCTGCCGGTGGACGGGGAGATGGCCACCTGCTGCTTGTCCTTGTATATATAGCCGTTGGCAAGGCACTGGGTAAACATCTCCTGTACCACATGCTCGTGGTTTGCCGTGGTGGTTCTGGTGAACAGGTCATAGCTCAGACCCAAATCGCACAGATCCTTGGCGATAACACGGTTATAGCGGTCAGCCAGCTGTTGCGGAGTGACGCCCTCGGCTTCGGCCTGAACCAGAATCGGCGTGCCGTGTTCATCGGTACCCGACACCATGAGGACGTCGTTGCCCTTCATGCGTTCGTAACGCGCGTAGACATCCGATGGGACGCCGAAACCTGCGACGTGCCCGATATGACGTGGTCCGTTGGCGTAAGGCCATGCGACGGAAACAAGGATATGACTCATAATCCTTGATTATTGGCGGCGGCGAGGACAGCAAAGTTCACTCGGCAAGCCTCCATGGTGCTCGGGGGTGGATGCCTGCGCACCAAGCCTCAGATTCCAGGCCGGTTCCTTCTCGATATCCTGCTTTGCATCCGGCCCATGGATGGGTTTTGCCGCCAGGCAACGCCGATAAATACGAACAACTTGTCCACATTTCCACATATCAACATGGATTTTCGATGCTCGACCGTTTTTTGACGTATCTTCCCTTCATGGAGACAACATCACGCCGAAGCGCAAACGCACCGATTCGCACCACACGAATTCGCAGTGGGACGCCGACAAAGTCCCCACTGATCTTCACCAGGGATCTCCCCGGTCCGATGAGCATGCGTCGCTTATGCGACATGGGCATACTCATCCCTCTCGGTCATGAGAGCGCCTTTCTCAGCTCCGATGCGAGAACGCTGTTCGGCAGGGCAGCTATCGCCTCGGCACTGGTACCTACCGGTTCGGCCGCATGCGCATCACTCGCCGCATGGATATGGAACGGCGGGACCTTCCCCGACACCATCGACGTCATCTCCCGCTCGCATTATCGGGCACCGATATATGGACGGCTCATCCGCGTGTATAACCGCGCCGCCCCGCCGGATCACCTCAGACGCATGGGCAGACTGCTCGTCACCTCGCCCCTGCGCACAGCCTGCGATCTGGCATGCGACGAGCCCTCTGACCAGGATGCCGACATCCGAAGCACCATCCTCAAGCTGCTCCACCGCAACAAGCTGACGCCATCTTTTTGCCTCAAAATGCTGGACGATAACCCCCGCTGGCCCGGCCATGCCATAGGTGTAGCCATCTTCACCGATATGAAAGCGACCTTTGATACATGGAACGACCATGACTAAGCACCGTTCACCACACGATGCGCAACGGCGGCCAAGCCAATGGCTTGGGCGCGGCTTCGGTCAGCGGCTCGGGGAACGGCTCGGGAATCCTCTCGGACCGGGAGCGGAACACAGTCAGGCATCTCGTCAGACGAATCGACTCAAACAACTCTGCAACAAGGACACAGCCGACTGTGCCGCGGAACGCATAGACCGCCCCGGCATCGAAGACCGGCGACACGACGCAGCCCCCGGCCAAAGACGACCCGACGACGGCCACCCCGCTCAACTGTCACCGCCCACACCGCCCTTGCAGGCGATACCATCCACCGCTTGCAATCCCGAGACGCCCATAGCAACGCTTTGGGAATTCGCACGCCTGCACCCTCAGCTCAGAATGTGGATCGTGGCGAATCCTGCAGCGCCGCCCGAGTTGATGGAATACCTCTCACAGCAGGGAGGACCTGGGGTGGCGCACGCACTGTCGGTGCTGCTGGATTCCCTCGAATACGGCAGCATGACGAAAACCGACTAATGCTTCAACGCGAGCACCGCCGAGTAGATGTCCTTTCTGTTGGGCAAAGAACCATCGGGAAGAGGATGCTCCGCGACCACCTGGGCTATGGCCTCCTTGATGCGCAGACCGTTCTCCAACGCTCTGTCGATGGACAGCACCGCGAGATCCTCCACAGGCAAGGAAGCCGGTGCGGCAGCCATGGCCTCACCTTCAGACGCCCCGGCGACCACAAGCACCATCTCGCCTCGCGGCGGATTCTCCTCGATGGATTTCACGATGCCCGAAATCGTCGAACGACGAATCTCCTCATAGTCCTTGGTCAATTCGCGACATAACGCCATTGCACGGTTGGGACCGAAGGCATCCTGCAGATCCTTCATCGAATCACCGATACGATGCAGCGTTTCATAGAACACCATGGTGCGCTGCTCCGCCTGCATGGTTCTCAGATATTGCATACGTTCGGAATGCTTTCTAGGAAGAAAACCCTCGTAACAGAAGCGGTCCGTCGGCAGACCGGAAAGCGCGAGCGCATCGAGCACAGCACTCGGCCCCGGAGCGCAGGTCACAGGTATGCCGCGCTCGATGGCACGCCGGACTATCGCCAGTCCCGGATCATTGATGGTGGGCATTCCGGCATCCGACACCACCAGCACGCATGCACCACGCTCGACCTGATCGAGAAGCCCGTCGGATTTCTCCCGCTCATTGTGGTCATGGTAGGCAATCACCCTGCCGCCGACATGCACACCCAGACGATTCGCCAGATCGTACAGTCTACGGGTATCTTCAGCGGCCACGATATCGGCTTCCTGGAGCAGCGCGACAAGACGTGCCGACGCGTCATGGACATTGCCGATCGGCGTCGCGGCAAGCACCACCGTTCCTTGCGGCACCAGAGCCCGTGAAGCCGACGGCGTAGCCGAGGCGGCCTCGTTGCCGAATTCCTCCGACTCCGAGGTAACCGCATCCGAAGAAGCCGACACTGAGGAGGCAAGCCCGGAAGAAACCAGCCCGGAGGAAGATTGAGACGAGGACGACTGCGCTGCGACGGCTTCTCCATGATTTCCGGCACCCGACGACGCTTCCCCCGCGCGCGACGATGCATCGTTTTGTACAAATTGTTGTGTGGATTGGGCAGACTCGGTTTGCATAGCTCCAGTATCCCCTAATCTTGATGGTGATGGGCTTTGCAAATACTAATTCACAAAGAACTCCGGCGTACGCATGGCGACTTCTGCGACACCCGAGCTGGATAGGGCCGCGCCTGATGGGCTGGCTGCTGCCGATACTGATGGCGACGTTCGGAGGCGCATTGCGCTTCATACGCTTGGGATCGCCGCATTCCGTGGTGTTCGACGAAACGTATTACGTCAAGGACGCCTGGACCATGCTGATGACCGGAGAGGCCAGAAACTGGCCCAAAACACTCGGTCCGGCGAATATCCCGATAGATACGTTGTTCGCTCAAGGCGACACCGACCGTTGGCTTTCCACAGCCGAATACGTGGTCCATCCCCCGATAGGCAAATGGATGATAGCCATCGGTCTGAAATTCTTCGGCGGTGCAGACAGCGCTTTCGCATGGCGCTTCTCGACGGCATTGGTCGGCACCATTGCCATTCTCGTGTTGTGCCGTGTTGCGCTGCGGCTGTTCCATAACCTCCCCGTAGCACTGATGGCGGGGTTCCTGCTCTCCATAGACGGTCTGGGCATCACCATGAGCCGGACCGGGCTGTTGGATAACTTCATCATGATTTTCGCGCTATGCGCATTCGCGTGCCTGCTGATACACAGAGACCGCAGCGTAGCCAAACTGCAGGCGGCGTATCGCAGCGACTCGCAAAAACGGTCGGCGAAATTCATACCCGTCACCAGCAAGTGGGGACGACATAAGGGCGGTATGCGATTCGTCCTCAACGAAACCGGGCCCACCATATTCTTCTCATGGTGGCGCGTCGCCGCAGCAGTGCTGCTAGGTCTCGCCACAGGCACGAAATGGTCGGGAATCTACTTTTTCGCGGCTTTCGCCGTACTCTCCGTACTCTGGGACGCTTGGGAGAGACGCAAGGCGGGCTACCGTTCGTGGCTGCTCTCCGGACTATGGAAAGACGGCATCCCCACAGGACTGATGATGCTGCCGATATGGGCTGGCACCTATCTGGCTTCGTGGACCGGCTGGTTCATGCATTCAGACAGCTATCTGCACAGTTGGGCGGCGGAGAATCCTGGCGAAGGCATCACCTGGCTGCCCGAAACATTGCGATCATTCGTCGAATATCATCGACAGATGTGGGACTTCCACACCACATTGGCAACACCCCACAGCTACATGGCGAATCCGCTGACCTGGCCGCTGCAAACCCGCCCGACAAGCTTCTACTGGGAAGAGCTCAACAACCATCCAGGACTGTGCTCCATAGCCCCCGGCTCGAAATGCATCAGTGCGGTCACATCCCTAGGCAACCCCTTGCTGTGGTGGCTGGGCTCGGCTTGCGTGCTGATCGGCATAGTCGTGGCAGCATGGGTACGCCAAGGCGACTGGCGCATCTGGGCTGTGCTCATCGGCTTCATCGGCGGGTGGCTTCCCTGGGCTCAATATCTGCACCGCACCACCTTCACCTTCTACTCGATCGTAATCCTGCCATGGATCGTGCTCGCCATCTGCTATATGGCCGACTGGCTGCGACAGAATGTGAAAACCTCCACGTATCACTGGATAGTCGGTTCCGCCCTGGGAACGCTCGCGTTGGTGTCGCTGTTCTTCTACCCGATATGGACCGCAATGCCCGTGCCATACGAATTCTGGCTGGTACATATGTGGTTTTCTAGCTGGATATAGACCAGCTAGAAAACCACACATGTACCCTCGCGTCTGCAAAGACGCTCACTTCGCCTACGTACAGCCCACCGGGCTGTACGCTTCACGGCTCAGCATATGGTTCCCTAGCTGGATATAGACCAGCCAGAAAACCACACATGTACCCTCGCGTCTGACTTTTCAAAGGTTGCGTTTCGCGTTGCGACGTATGGCAATCGCTACGCTATTCTTACCATCGCTACGAGATTGACTTCGCAGCCTGAGCAATCGTCAAAGCGATTACCTTCGCAGCCTTTGCGGCTGCTCACCTCACCTAGCCAAAGCGCACAGCGCTTCGGCCTTAACGGTTCGGCTACTCACCGAGTCTACGTACAGCACACCGTGCTGTACCATTAACGGCTCAGCACTGCGCTCCACACTTGAATGTCGGTTACCGGCAGCTCGCTTCGTTTGTGTAGGGATTGATGGTGGCACAACAGTTCCATGCAAGTGCCCTTACCGTCGTTCTGCCATTCTGTGAGCGTATAGAGCCGTTCCTACTTTGGAATCCCTACACAAGCGGAGAAGCAACAGGATTTAGTGTGCATTAGGAAGGGAACCTCATACATTTGCTGGTATTGTGGCCTTGCTGTTGGAGTGCGGAAGCACACGAATTCGTTTGATGGGATATTCATATGGGGTTTATCAACTGGCTGCTCGAACTGCTCAAGGACCCGCGTGGTGCGATTGCCGGATGGATATCACTGGGGTTGGTACCCACCTATGCGTTCATTTTCCTGATTATCTTCATCGAAACCGGCGTGGTATTCATGCCTTTCCTCCCAGGAGATTCCTTGTTGTTCGCAGCGGGCGTGTTCGCACACGACCCGAACAGCGGACTGCAGCTCTCGATTCTGCTGCCCGTGGTATGGCTGGCCCCCGTCATCGGCGACCAGTGCAACTACTTCATAGGCCACTTCTTCGGACGACGCATCATCCAGTCCGGCAAAGTCAAAGCCATGACGCCCGAACGCATCGCGAAAACCGAGAAGATGATTGAGAAATGGGGACCAATCGCCGTGTTCCTCGGCCGCTTCTTCCCCTTCATCCGTACTTTCATGCCCTTCATATCAGGCATATCCGGCATGCGCTGGGCCCGGTTCACGCCCTTCAGCGTGCTCGGCGGAGTGATTTGGTCAACGCTGTTCACACTGTTGGGGTACTTCTTCGGCGGCATTCCCGTGGTTCAGAAACATTTTGAGGTCGTTATCATCCTCATTCTGGTTGTTTCCCTGCTACCGACGATCATCGGCCTGCTCAAGGTCAAGTTCGGGCACAACAAGTCCGCCGAAGAAGCCGAGGAAAGCAAGGAACTTCCAAGCTTGGACGAGGTATCCGCCACCACTCCGGCAGATGACGATGCTGCAAAGAACTGAAGGATGACGTCCACCCGAATTGCGAAAGGGCACCCCCTGCGCTAAAGTAGCATCCGTTGTCCTGCCGAGCAAGACAACATCCACTTGGGGCTATAGCTCAGTTGGTAGAGCGCTTCGTTCGCATCGAAGAGGTCGGGAGTTCGACTCTCCCTAGCTCCACGGTTATCAAAGGGCCGGTCCGTCGTGACCGGCCTTTTTTGTTGCCATTTCAGTGTTTTCCCCTTGTGCTTCCATGGTTTCCCGGTTGGTCTGTCTTGACGTGCAATGCCGTGTTTTCGCTTGCTGTTTCCTGTTTGGCGTGGTAATTCATGTGGTAAAAGCAGCATGGTTCACGGGTGCAGGAGGATGTTATGACTCGGAGATTCGGTACGCTTCGGCACAAGAGCAATCGGACGAGCGCGTGGATAGAGGCGAGTTATCTGACGCCCTTCTGGGCTTTTGATAAGTGGCCTGGATTGAGGGAGCGTCAGTATGCCAGCTTCGACATCGAAGACGAGGCCGGTGCACTGGTGTGGCTCAGGGACGCCAAGCTTCGTATCGACGCCCATTCATGGCAGCCTGAAAGGGAGATCCTTCGGGAACAGCAGCGTCGCTCGTTGACCTTCGCGCAATACTTTGAACAATGGCTGGGTCTGCGGCGTACCCGGTCGGGCGACCAACTCCAGGCAGGCACGGTCTACAGGATACGCAAGGACGCGACGAACCATATCCTCCCGTTTTTCGGCAAACGCCGATTGGCCGAGATTACGAGCCGTGATGTGGATCGGTGGTGGGACGGGTTGGATCACTCGCAGCGCAGCATGTGCATCAATGCACTCAAAGTGCTCAAGAGCGTGTTGGCATCCGCCAGCAGTCCCGGACCTGATGGGGAAAGCCCCCTGATTCCCAGGAATCCCTGCACCATCATGACACCATCACAGCGTCGCAACACCGAGACGGTGCCCGCCACGATCGCACAGGTACGCATGATCTACGAGGCCATGCCCGAACGGTATCGCGCGGCGGTGTACATCGCCGTATTCTGCAACGGCCCTCGCATCGGCGAGATCTGCGCGCTCACCAGAAGCAGCATCGATCTGGACCATATGGTGCTTCATATTCGTACGAGCCGCAAGACCATTGGACCGGAGCTTATTGGCAGCACCAAAACCGAGCACAGTGAACGCGATGAGAGCATACCCCCACAATTGAAACCAATGATGGAGACGCTGGTCGACCTTACCGGTCCCGAAGCTGGTGCTTTTATTTTCCCCGGTGTCACTGACAGTTCAGCCCCGTTGCACCCCAACACGCTCAGAGGCTGGTATGACAAGGCCAGAATCCAGGCAGGGCGCAAGGATCTTCGTTTCCATGATTTGCGTCATACGGCGTTGACGTTGCTGGCCCAGCAGGGTGCAACGGTGCGTGAGATCATGGATGCGGCCGGTCATTCGGATCCGCAGACCGCGATGCGGTATCAGCACAGTGTCCAGTCGCGGTCAAGGTACCTCGCCCGCCAGGTAGGCTCGCTCATTCCCGGTGATGATACCGTCGAGTCGCTGCGCTCCCGTATAGAGGATAATGATCAGCGCATACAGGAACTCAGAAAGCAGAACGAACAGCTGTCATCACAACTCTCCACCGCCATGATGCGGCATGAAACGGGCAAACAAGCGAAGAAGCAAGGCTGATTCCTCCCCTGGCTGTCAGATGCCACCCGTCGATCTTCGGCTTTGGCAAAATGCCTGTTGCCGACGGTCTGTCATGGCAGGGACCATTGCGAGGTAGTTGCGGAAGTCTTCGATGACTTGCACGGTGACGTCCAGTTCGCAGGCGATGGCGTAGGTGTCGCCGTCGTATTCGTTCTCGGCGAGGGCGTATTCGCACGGCCGTATGAGCTTGGATGCGGTTTCCATGCGGGTGTGCCGCTCGATCTTCGAGCCCAGGGTTCCCGAACAGGTTTCATCGGCGTGCTCCCAGTGCACGAGTTCGTGTGCCAGGGTGCAGCGTTGCTGGGCGCTGATGAGCCGCTGGTCTATGAGGATGAGCTTCGTTGCTTCATCGTATATTCCGGTGAGATCCCCCGGAAGCAGGGTGTTGACGACGCTCACGTCGAGGTGCTCGGTGTCGTTGATGATCTGCGTGTATGTCCGGTGCAGGAAATCGGGGAGGATGCGCCTGTTATCGTCCATCGCCGCCTGCCGCCTCAGCCCATTTGTTGGGGTCGTGCGATGCCGCGAGCCTGACGTCATGGTTGCCTATCTTGTTGAGCACGTACGCTGTCTTGTCCGCTTCGGACAGTTCGCTGGGCTGCGGCTCCCCAAGGGTGACGGGTCCGCGCTGGTCGCGTTCGATGAACGCTTCGGCGGATTGGATGAGTTCGTGGGGGTAGACGCCGAACACTTCGGCGAGTTGGGCGAGTTGGGTGACCTTGATGTCACGCTCGTTCTTGAGGATGCGGATCAAAGTGCGTTCGGGGACGCCCGAGCGTTCCGCGAGCCGTTTGATCGTCAGCCCCGCAGCCGATCGTTCGGATGCTATGGTCTTCGCTGTAGCTTCGTTCATGTCCATATGGACACTCTATAACACTGAACAGTCATTATCAAGTCCTATATGGGCACTTCCGATATTGACATGCTGCCTGTTTGGGCATTACCATGTCTTTCATGGACAGTTCAAGTTTCGCGACACTCGTCGCGCACCATGTCGCGGCGGTCATCACCCGGTCGGGCGCTTCCGTGCTGCGTGCCTCGCAGCTGACGGGGATCCCTCGGGTGACTTTGATCCGTCGGCTGCGCTTCCCCTCCACGTCACCGTTCGATGTGCATGAGCTGGAGATGCTGGCGCGAGCCTTCCATGTCGACATCGAGACACTGGTGAGCCCCGACGAAGAGACGGACACACCGGTGCCGGACACGCATCATGGGGTTGCGGGAGAAGGGGCCGATCATGAGTAGCGGTGGCGGGTTCGTGCCGAAGTGGGTGAATCTGAGTGAGGCGTCGCTCATGCTGGGCATGGATCGTCGCCAGATCCTCAAGCTCGGCAGGGAGGGTGTGCTGCGCGTATGCCAGCCCTCACGCCAGTATCGGGTATCTACGGACAGCATCGAGCATCTGGACGAACGGCTCGTCGAGGTGCGCAGCACCACGAGGATCCATCGCAGGCGACGCTCATGAGTCTGCGCAGCATGCTGTGGGCGTTGAACGAGGCGCCCACGGGCAAGGACGCGACCGCGAAGGTGATCCTGATCGCCTTGGGTGATTACGCCAATCCCGACGGCACCGGCGCCTACCCCAGCCTGGCGACGCTGTCCCGGATCGCCGAGGTGTCACGCCGCACGGTGCAGTACAAGCTGCGCCTGCTGGAACGGTCCGGAGCGATACGGCACGGCGACCAGCGGCTCGCCTCGTACCTGCCCGGCAATCATCGCCCCACGGTATGGGACCTGAACCTGCGAACAACGAGACACCGGGCGGAGGACACGACCGTTACGGGTGCAGATCCTGCACCCGTGGATGTTCACAGGGATGCAGCAAGCGCTGTCCAGGGGTGCAATCACAGCCCCGTAGACATGCAACACGGTGCGCACGAACCATATAACCCGACCAATAACCCGGGTGAGAAACTTCCCCACCGTCGACGCCGACCCACGATGAGCGGAATCGGCGACTGGCGGCCTGATAGTGCGCACCACGCTCTCGCCACCACCCTTGGTCTGGACTGTGATGCGGAGTTTGCGAAATTCCGTGATCGTTGCCTCTCCTCGGCACAGGTCAGTGCCGACTGGGATGCCAGTTTCCGCAACTGGCTCAGACGCGGCCTTGAACTCAACCTCACGGTCAAGGCCCGCCACCCATCCGGCCATGTTCACACGCACACCTGGAAATGCACGCACGTGCTCGCCTTGCTGCGCAGGGACGAGGAGAACGCCACTCCCGACGGTCTCGCGGTCACCCTGGCCAAACTGTTGAACATGGGCATCACCGGCATCCAGGCACTGCAACGGTTGGGTTTGCCGACCGACGATGACCTGTCCACGCCGTGACGTGTCCGCACGCACGGCGAACACCAAGTGCGTCCCCGCTACCGCGGTTCTCTTTTGCCGGATGAACGCGATAGCAGGGGCCTGTTAGGGCAACCCATAAGGGGCTGCCCCTTAATGATAAGGGAAGAATATGAGGAATTGGAAGAAGGGAGCGACCGTAGCGGCTGCCTTGGTCGCTGCACTTTCCACATCGGTTTCACCGCTTGCCGCGTATGCTGACGGTGGCGGCGGATCAGGTGGCGGCGGCACAGGTTCCGGTGGTAACGGTCAGATCAGTTTCACTTACCAAGACAGTTATGGTGCTCCCACACTAGGGAATGTGGATATAGCGTTGGCCGCGATGGGATTGACTTCCTATAACGACGCTTCACATCCTGCGGATGCGTCAGCGAATACAGCGTTGAATAGTGCGGTCAGTGAATGCCAGTCTCGTTATGCTACCAAGCATAACGGTGACACGAATGCCGGTTGCAGATTGGTGAGCGTTGGTGCGGTTTCCACTGACGGAAAGTACACCGGCAGCACAGGCGGCTTCACTACATCGCAATGGGCTTCTGCCTGGAATGCCGAGACACAGGGTAAAAGCTACTCACATGAAGGCGTGGCCTATCAGACCACCACACCATTCTCCGATGGTGTGACCACCATCAATGCTCTGGTGGCACGCGAGGCCGCGAAGACACCAGGAATCATTGTCATCGTCCTTTCCAGCGACGAACCACCGGTTGCATACAAGCTTTCCGTGTCCACCAAGCAGGCGTCTGCCGCCTCGATGAAGGTGGGTTCCACCGCTGCCGTGCATGACGTGATCACCACGTCTAATGGTGGTTCCTCGCTGAGCGAGAACCTTACGGCGAAGGTCATCATGCACTATGACGGGCAGAGGAACGGGTACGTGGCCGCGAGAAGCGTGACGAAGAGCATGGCCATCAGTAATGATGGTTCGAAGAACTCGCCCGATTTCACGCCTTCCGACTTTGGCGTGTCGCATTGGCAGGAAGGCACGTACTGGTTTGACGTGCAGGTTGCCAGGCAGGGGAAGATGCAGGCTGCCGTGGATACCACGGATCGTGAGGCTGCCGAATCGTTCCCCGTGGCTGCGGTGCCTCCCGTGAAGCCTTCGAAGAGCATCGAGGACGGCACGTCCGCCGACCGGATGGTGAACCGCACGACGATCACGACCGGTACCGGTCGCGGCGGCTACGAGATGACCATCCAGGACAAGATCACGCCTAATGGCGTGAACTATTCCATCGACAACTGCAAGCTGGTGGATACCACGAGTGGTGCCGACGTTTCCGGCGATTTCACGATCACCTGGGATAAGAGCGCGAACACGGTGACCGCCGCGCGTACGGCGTCCAGGGGCGAGATGCCGTTGGACCGCACCTATGCGTTCAGCTTCGATGTGACGGTTGCCAAGCCTGACTTCTCCAAGGTCGATGATGTGGCTTCGGTCAAGTGGAATCAGGAGCCGAGCGTGAACACGGATGACAAGTCGTTCCCGACCTGGCGTCCCAACCCCGACAAGTCCTGGATCAAATACGTGGATGGCAAGTGGCAGGCCGTGATCGACCCGTCCAGAAGCAACCAGACCGGTGCCGACACCGAGACCTTCCTTGACGGCGATACGGTCGGTTCCGTGGTCAACGGCACGGTTGCCGCGAACCTGATCCAGGCTCCTACGAAGTTGACTCTGACGGATGATTGGGCGAAGGCTGACTACATCTTCGATGCGGCCGACGCCTCGAAAATTCGAGTTTATGCGGCTGACGCGAGCAGTGAGAAGCAGTCCAGTGTCGCGGACATCGCCAACACGGGCACGGACGTGACCGACCAGTTCACCATCACCGTGAACGGTACGACTGCCACTGCAACAGCTAAGGCAGATTACCTTGCTTCGTTGAAGGGTCTGGCGAAGGCTCAGCAGATTACCCTGCTGATCCCAGGAACCATCAATTTCGCCAATGGCGGGGGTGCCAAGCAGGTGCGCTCCGACTTCGGCAAGAACGCCGGCGACGAGCTGACGTTCTGCACCAATCCACCCAGCGATGAATCGCCAGTGACGTATTCCTCGCTATCGACTGGTACCGCTGGCGCGGGTTTGACGAATGCAGGTTCCGAAACGGTGAACACGCAGACCGAGGATACGAACGAGCCTGAGATCTGCTGCTATGTGCCACCGGTCACGAAGGATGTGCTTGCCGAGTCCTCACAGGGCGGCGACCAGTCCAGCGTGGACGGCAAGACCGTGTTCCCCGGCCAGAAGGTCGAATACAAGCTTGAGACCACGCCGAAACTTCCCGCGAACCTCGCCTATCAGGTGACGAACGTGGGTGTGACGGACAGTTACGACCAGTATCTGAACGTGGACAAGCAGACCTTGGAGGTCACCGACCTGAACACGGGCAATATCATCCCCAAGAGCCAGTACACCGGCACCTGGGACGGCACCGCGCACACGGTTCGCATCGCATTCTCCGACGCCTGGGTGAAGGCCAACTGGAAGGCCGGCTCGAATCCTCGTATCATCGTGCGCTTCGAGGGCACGGTCTCCAAGGATGCTCCGGCGAACATGAAGGTGGACAACCAGTGGAAGTTGACGCTGAACAACAGCATCACTCCGTCGAACATCGTGGAGAACACGCCTCCCGACGACAATCCATCCAAGCAGGACACGCAGAAGGATGCGAAGATCAACATCGACGGCAAGACCGCCGTGCTGGGCGACCGGATCTACTATCGGGTCAACCTCGATGCCTCGAAGCTGGATAACACCGCGTATGTGGTGCAGCGTCTGGGCATGGTCGATGATTATGACCAGGAGTATTTGAAGCTCGACACGACGGCGATCCAGGTGCTTGACGCCCAGGGCAGTGACGTGACCGGCAAGTTCAACATCCAGGAGAAGGATGGTGTGCTGTACGCCTTCTTCAAGACGGTGGACACGACCATTCCCGCCACGGGCGAGACCGTGCTGGGCGACCCGCAGTCGTCGGACCTGAAGGCGTATTCGACCGAGAAGCTGGATCCGCTCGCCTCTCCCGCCATCGACCAGAAGGTGCTTGGACAGACCTACCAGATCGTGCTGCCGATGACGGTGAAGGCCGTCAAGGACGGTTACACGGTGAAGAACACTGCGATCCAGGTCACCAACAACGAGCAGAAGCTCACCAACACCGTAAGCAACCCGTTGAAAGAGATCAACCCCTCCAAGGATGTGACGGTCAACGTGGGAGGCGCTTCGGCCGACGGTCAGAGCATCTACCTGAACCACCTGTTCCTCTACCAGTTGGACAGCTCTACGCTGCATACGAATCGTGCGTACAAGGAGATCACTGATTGGAGGATCACGGATGACTACGACCAGTCGCACGACCGGTACACCGGCCAGTGGGCGGTGTACGCCACCAAGGATGTGGTCGAATACCAGGACGGCAAGGCCGTGACTTTGGCCGAGAAGGGCGGTCGCATCGCCGGCAGTGGCGTGGACTCCACGAAGTTCGGTGGAGACCTGTTCACCGCATCCGATAAGGACGGTGTACTCACGGTGACCGTCACGGCTCGATACCTCGCCATCGCCTCGTCCAACGACACCAGTGAGCAGGGGTGGCGTGCCTACGTGCAGATGGAACGTATCAAGACCGGTGACGTGAAGAACCAGTTTGTTGAAACGCTCAACGGCCAGGACAGGCCGTCGAACGTGGTGGTCACCCATACTCCTGATCAGACGCCTTCCATCAGCATCGAGAAATACGATGCGAAGAGCGGCATGAAGGCCGGGGATCGCAATACGCCAAGCGATGCCTTGAATGTGACGGGTGACACCGAGATCGTGTTCCATATCACCAACACCGGCAAGGCCAGTCTCTCGAAGATCGACTTGAAGGACGCGACCATCACAGGTTCCGGCACGGTCGTGGACTTCACGTATCCGGCCAACTGGAACACGCTCGTGTTGAAGCCCGGAGCGTCGGTGGACGTCACCGGCACGTTGAAGGGCATCAGGAGCAACGACCATCACACGGATCGTGCGAAGGTCACCGCGCAGCCGATCATCGACTGCCCGGTCATCGACACCGACCCATTCGACGGCAAGAACCCAACGGCCGACCCGGACAAGGTGTGCTATGACACTGCGATCAGCGCGAAGGACGATTGGAACGGCTACGTCAAGGCCGCCGCGTCCAAGTCCCTGGCGAAGACCGGTGCCGACATGCTCTGGGTGGTTGTGGCCGTGATCCTGTTCGCCGGCGCAGGCGCGGGAATCATCGTCTCCCGCCGCCGCATGGCTGATACCGGCAAGCATGAGGATCCTCGTAACGCCCGGTGATCAGGCGCTTGCCTCGCCTGATGCTCTGTCGGGCGAGGCATCCCATCCTCAATCCTCAACAATTTCCTGTGAAAGGAGACGAAACATGGTGTGGATCGTTATCGCCGTGGGAATCTCATTCATGCTGCTCATGGTCCTCTCGCTATGCAGGGCTGCTGCCCTGGGAGACCGGCAGCTTGACGCCATAGCCGCAAGGCAACATCATCGCACTTCCTCCCACGCGGAGGACTGACGGATTCCCCATCCGTCATTACGAAGGCTGGCGCATCGTTACAGCCGGCCATATTTTGCCCTGTCTGCTTTCCCCAGTGGGCGGGGCATCCTTCATCTTCAAGAATTAGGACAAGCAGAGAATCGAGGATCTCATGGATACCAGTGATGGGCACGGCGCACATGCGGCCGTCGTCGCCATCGTGTCGGTTCTGGCCGTCCCGGTGCTGATCCTGATGCCTCTGCTGATGGTCTCGCTGCTTATGGGCGGTGGTATGACGCAGACCGGCGATTCGGTATCCAACGTGCCGGACCAGTATTTGGCCGATGTGCGCAAGGCGGGGAGTGTCTGCCAGACGGTCACCGCCCCTGTGATCGCGGCGCAGATCGAGACCGAAAGCAACTGGAATCCCGGTGCGGGCAGTCCCGCCGGGGCCAGGGGCATCGCCCAGTTCATGCCCGCGACCTGGGCGTCCGTCGGCAAGGACGGCGACGGTGACGGCAAGGCGGACATCCTCAACGCGCATGACGCGATATGGACCCAGGGCAACTACATGTGCGGCCTGGCCGCGCAGATCGACGGCATGAAGGCCAAGGGCCTGTTCTCCGGCGACACCCTGCAACTCGCCCTGGCGGCCTATAACGCGGGGATCGGTGCCGTGCAGCGGGCCAAGGGCATACCCGCCTTCCAGGAGACGCAGGCGTATGTGCAGAAGATCCTCGCGCTGATGGCGAAGTACACCGATACGTCTGGCGCGACCGGCGATGCGGGAGGTGCGGCCGCCGGCCAGTTGAAGCCGGCGCTGAGCATGAAAGCCGACGGACGGCACGTCAACATCGCCTCTATGGGCATCACCGACACGTATTACGGCGGGCCGAGCGGCTACCCGCCCAGGCAGTGCACCTGGTGGGTGGCGAACCGTCGCGCCAGCATCGGCCGGCCCGTGGATGCGCATATGGGCAACGGCGGCTTCTGGATCAGCAGGGCGCGCGCCCTGGGGTATTCGACCGGCCGTTCGCCGAAGCTCGGTGCGGCGATGTCGATAGCGCCCGGGGTGTTCGGCTCGTCGGGCATCTACGGGCATGTGGCGCTGGTCGAGCAGATCAACGCTGACGGCGGCATCGTGGTGTCCGAATCGGGGTCGTCCATGAGCGCCCCCCAATTGCGGACCTTCACCGCGCAGCAACTCCAGGCCGCCTCGTCCAGCGTCTGGTTCATCTACTAAAGGAGCTTCGATGAAACACGCCACCACTCGCACCGCCACGGCACTCACCCTGCTGCTCGCCCTGTCGGGATGCGGGTTCACGCAACCCTCGGCCAGTCCCTCAACGGCCACGGCCTCTCCCAAGGGGGTGGCGGCGCCGACGGTGGTGCCCGCACCGGCAGGCCTGACCATCCCCGGCGGCAAGGCGAAATGGCTGAGCATCCTTCCGGATCCGAACGCCACGGCATGGGATGATTCGACGGCCGTGGCCAGGGACTACACGATAGCCGTCCACACCTGGGACGCCACGCGGGACCTGACCGACGCGTATGCCGGACAGCGGGCCGCGCTGTGGGGTACGCGCCAACTGCAAGAGGAGCAGGCCGCATACGACGCCGACCAGGCCAAGGGGCAGGCGTACTTCAACCAGGAGGCGATCCACCGCTCCTGGACCAGCACCGCGATCACCTCGACGGGCCGTGACGGGGTGCCCTCCACATCCGACCAGGATGCCATCACCGTCAACTGGACGATGACCCCGCACCGGCGGGACAACACTAGGGCGCAGGCCCTGAGCGGCACCGATGACGTGCTGCTGTACAGGACCGCCGAGGGCCGCTGGCAGGTGCAAGGCTCCTCGACCAGACAGGACGTGCAATGAGCACGCCAACCCAACAGGCCACCCCGGTGACGGTGAGCATCGACGAGCGGGAAGGCGATCTGTGCATCAACGGCACGCACTCCCCGCTCGACGCCCCCGGCATGGACGCGCAGCGCGAGCAGGCGGTGTCGAGACTGCGCCTGCTCGCCAGGCTGCAACGCACCGCGTTCACGGTGACCATCAGCGGCAGCGGTGACACCACCATGCTGGACATCGACCGGCAGGGCGTCGTCACCGACACCACCCCGGTCGAAGAGACGCCAGCGGACACTGCCATCCAGGAAACGGCACCAGACGACGATACCGATGATCTTCTCGACGCCATAGCCGACACGGCGGCCCCCACCGGCGCGGATGCACCGGCGGTGAGGCCCGAGGCCGCGACACGACGGTTCGGCCGACGCCGGGTCATCGTGGCCTTCATCGCCGCCGGCACGCTGCTGCTCACGGCTGCGGGCGTCTTGGCCTCCCGCTGGTATGTCTCCGGCAGGCACGATGCGGCATTCACCTCGTGCCAGAGAGCGTCCAAGGATCTCGCCGCCTCCCGGAATGCGTTGCGACGGAGCCTCACGGACAGTGCAGCAGCCTCACGCATCGACACGGGCCAGGTCAGGGACCCGGCCACCGTAACCGCACTGCGCCAGGCGCGCAGCCAGGCGGATCTCGGCGGAGCCCCCGAGTGTGCCACGCGGATGGACACCGCACAACTCACCGCTTTGGCAGGCAAGCTCACCGCACTGGCCGCCACGGCCGACGGCCGGACATCGGCGATCGGTGTGGCTGTCGATGCGGTGGTGGCGTCGCGTGATGCGAAGGCGTTGGCGGATGCGAAGACGTCGCTTGCAAATGCGGTGAAGGCGGCCCAGGGCACGCTTGATTCGTCGCATGGCAAGGTCGCGGACAACGCGACGCGTGTGAAGTTGCAGCAGGCCATCGACGCGGCGAACAAGGTACTTGACGACAAGGGCGTGAAGACTGCGAAGCGGTACCAGGATGCGCAATCGTCGCTTGCCGGTCCGGTCAAGGGCGTGAACGACAGCGTGGCCGCTAAGGCTGCGGCCGACAAGACTGCGGCTGATAAAGCGGCCGCCGACGCGGCTGCCGCACAGGCGCAGGCCCCTTCTTCGTCCGGATCCTCAAGTTCGTCCCCGTCGAAGCGTCGTTCCCAGACATCGGGATCCGGGTCCTCGTCCTCGGGTTCCTCGACGCGTCGCGGAACCTCCGGCTCCACGGGATCGGGTTCCTCCGGTTCGTCGGGCGGGGCACCTTCATGGAGCGTGCCCGGAGCGGGCAGTGATGAAGGCAACATCGGCGGCTCGGATCCGGGACTGTGAACGGCGCGACGGATCCACCCAGTGAAAGGAGGTGAAGCGGTGTAGAGGCATACGGCCGACAGCCGGCCGCCACGGCGGCACACGACACCATACGGACAGCAGCAATCAATCAGCAAGGAGCATCATCATGCAGGTAACACAGACCATCACGGATCATGTGATCCATTGGACGGCGCAGACCGAGGCACAGACCGGGGTGCGTATTCTCGCCCTCCAGAATCCCGCGCCGCAGGCCCCTCCGGGAAGCGAGAAGTTCATGACGCTGATCGGCCTGGGCAAGTGGATCGCCCTGATCATCTGCGTGTTCGCCATCATCCTGGGCGCGGCCCTGTGGGCCATCCACGCCAGGCGTGGCGAGGACAGCGACGGCATCAACAAGGTGGGCATCGCCCTGATCGCGGTCATCATCATCTCGTTCGCCGCGAGTGTCGTCGGCTGGCTGGGGGGCTTCTAAATGAGACGGCATACCATCACGGCGCTGCTGCTGCTCGCCCCGCTCGCCCTGACCTCCGGGTGCGGCTGGGGAGGGCAGCCGGCGGCATCTTCCACCGGATCGTCATCCACCGTGTCACCGTCCTCGACGTCGACGGGTGCCACGAGCGTGCAGCCCAGCGTCTGCGGTCTGCCGGGTTCCGGCGACTCCACCACCCTCACTACGACACCGCATGTGGATGAATGGCGTTACGAGAACCAGACCCTGTGGCCGTACCCGTATGCGAAGAGCTACGGTCCCGGCGTCGTCAAGGACGATGGCATGCGCAGCTGCTTCTCCCATGACCCGCAGGGCGCGTTGTTCGCGGCGGCCAACATCGCGGCCATGACCACGGACCAGAACCTCATGAGCGACCCGGAGCATGCGATCAGCCTGTTCGGGAAAGGCTCGCAGTATGACCGTATGGCCGCGAAGATCCGCCAGCTCGGATCCTTCCCGGTCGGCAGCGCCTCAGATTCGCGTGGCACGCCGGCAGGCTTCCGGATTCTGGACTTCACGGACAGCGAGGCGACCGTGGACCTGGGATTCGTGGGCACGTCGGCCGGCCAGTCCGTGGATCTGAGCATCGTCTACCATCTCGTCTGGTCCGACGGGGACTGGAAGCTGCGCTGTGAGAAGGACATCCCCATCACGTCGGCCGTGATCCCCTCGTTCACCGGCTACACGGAGTGGAAGGTGAGCGGCTGATGGATTGGCTCGATCAGATCGGCGAGGTCGCCTCCGCCATCAACCCGTTGAACATCGCCGGCACGGCGATCGGGAAACTCGTCAGCGGCATCTTCAGCATCATCGCCGGCCTGGTCAGCGACGCGGTCGGCGGCGCGGTCAGCTCGTTCGCCACGCTGTGGATGAAGGTGCCCACGCCGACCATATCCGGCGGCGATACGAAGGCCGTGAACCCCAGCGACACCGCCGGCATCATGCAGGCGGTGGGATACGTGAAGTGGATCAGCCTGGTCATGGCGGTGTTCGCCATCATCCTGCTCGCCGCCCGCTGGGCCATGAAGGCGAGGAGGGGCGATGGTGAGAACGCGTTCGGACGGCTCGGCGTGATCCTCGCCGCCGTCATCGGCATCTGCACGGCGACCGCCCTGGTCACTATGGTGTTGCAGACCGGGCCGAGCAGGGTCGGCGGCGTGGTCGGCAAGTTGCAGGCGCACCTGTGGTTCTACATGCTGGTGGCGGCCGCCATCAGCGTCATGGTCGGCATGGTCCGGCTCATGATGGCCAGGGACACGCAGCCGGCCGATGACACGTTGAAATCGCTGGTGCGGCTCATCGTGGTGGCCGGTGCCGGCACCACCCTGGTGCAACTGGCCCTGAACGCCGGCGACGCGTTCTCCACATGGCTGCTCAACGAGGCAACCGACCACGACTTCAACGCGGCGATCACCAAGGATCTGCAGATCAGCGGCCTGATGCCCGGAGGGGCGCTGCTCATCATCATCCTGGGCCTGCTGTCCCTGATCGCCTGCCTGGTGCAGATCGCGCTGATGATCCTGCGCTCGGGGTTGCTGGTCGTGCTGGTCGGGATCCTGCCGCTCGCTTCGGCCAACACCAACACGGAATGGGGCATGAACTGGTATCACAAGAGCCTGGGATGGCTCGTGGCGTTCGTCCTGTACAAGCCGGTAGCGTCGATCATCTACGCGACCTGCTTCTGGATGATCAGCGGCGGCGCATTCGGCGACCAGTCGGGCACCATCGCCGGGCCGATGGTGGGGTTCGTGTTCATGGTCTGCTCGATAGTGGCCCTTCCCGCATTGATGAAGTTCGCCGTGCCCGCCGTCAGTGCGATGGGTTCCGGTTCGGGGGGCGGCGGTGCAGCCGCGGCAGCCCCGACCGGGGCGATGATGCTCGCCCGCGGCTCCGCGTCCTCCGGATCCTCCTCCTCGTCGCCAGCCCCGGCATCCGGCGCGACGTCCGCGCCTTCGGGTGCGTCGACGGCCGGCGGATCCTCCTCCGGTGCGGCCACTGGCGGTGCCGCTTCCACTGGTGCAGGCGCCGCTTCCGGTGCGGCCGCTGGCGCCGGCGCTGCGGCGGGCCCCGTCGGCGCGGGCGTCTCCGCTGCTGCGGGTGCCGTCAAGAAGGCCAAGGGTGCCATCGAATCGGAGGCCGGCGGCGAAACGGGGGGATCCTCCCCGTCCGGTGCCGCTCCCGCACCTTCCGGCGGGACTTCCCAGGCCCCGGCGGGCGCGGCCACACCATCGGGCAGCGCGGCCCAGCCGGCCGCCCCGGCGGCCGCACCCCAGGCGTCCGGTGCCGCCAGCGTGCCCGACAGGACCACGGGAGGTGACCAGGCATGAGCGCACACGACAATCCCATCCACAAGCCACGCACCTACGGCAACTGGATCGAACCCAGGACGCCGGGCATCATCCCCGGACTCGGCCTGCTCGGCAGCGCCCTGGTGTTCGCCGGCATCTTCCTCGCCCTGCCGTTCATGATGCTCAACCTGTATGTGCCGGCGATCACGATATTCCTGCTGACCTGCGTGTTCGCGTATCTGATCAGCAGGAAGGACGTGCACGGCAAGAGCATCGCCACGAAGATCATCGTCAAATGCGGCTGGTGGATGGCCACATGGAAAAGAGAGCACATGTTCAGAGGTGGAATACTCGGATACGGACCCGAAGGGTCCATGATCCTTCCCGGCCTGCTGGCCAGGACCCAACTGCTGCACGCCACGTCGGCCAACGGCGATTTCGGCGTGATCCACTGCCCCAGGCAGCACACCTACACGCTGGTGATCCGCACCTCGCCGAACGGCGAGGATCTCGTCGATCCCGGGCAGATGGACCGGTGGGTGGCCGAATGGGCGCAAAGCAAGGCCGACATGGCCGACGAGCAGGGCCTGTTGCAGTACACGGTCACCGTGGAGACCTCCCCGGCGAACCCCCTGCAACTGCGCCAGGAGGTCACCGGCCAAGCGGACGTGAACGAACCCGATTTCGCGGCGTCGGTCATGACCAGCATCGTGGACACCTACCCGCAGGGATCCAGCCAGGCGAACGCATACGTGGCGTACACCTATTCCGACCGCAGGGCCGGCGGACGCCGGCGCGGCAGGGACGTCATGCTCACGGAGCTGTCCTCGCGACTGCCCTACCTGATCCACAAGCTCCAGGCGACCGGGGCGGGGGCGTGCACACCGATGGGACCGGCGGAACTGTGCCGCTACGTGCGCATCGCCTACGATCCCGAACAGGCCCAGCAGTTCGACCTCGCCGACATGCAGGGCATCGACGTGGATCTCGCCTGGAGAAACTGCGGGCCGATGGCCACCCAGGCGTCCTGGGACTCCTACCGGCACGACAGCGGCGTCTCCGAGACCTGGGAAATGACCATGACCCCCAAGGGCGTGGTCCAGGCCACCATCCTCAAACGGCTCCTGTCCGCACGGCAGGACCTCATGCGCAAACGCGTCACCTGGATATTCCGACCCATCCCGGCGGAGAGGAAGCCGGACATCGTGGACCGTGACGTCAACCAGGCCGACTACGCGATCAACAGCGCCAAGAAGGCGAAGGCGCGCGACCGGCGTCGCGCCAGGGCCGTCAACCAGACCGCCGAGGAGGAATCCAGCGGGGCCGGCCTGGAGAACTTCTCATGCCTGGTCACCGTCACCCTGAACGGTCACGCCCAGGGCGAGGACCGGGCCGACGTGGCCTCGGCGATAGAGAACCTGGGGGCCACGGCCAGGCTGCGACTGCGACCGGTGTACGGCTCGCAGGACTCCGCGTTCGCCGCCGCCCTGCCCCTGGGCCTGTCGCTCAGGCAGTACCAGGCGGTGCCGGCCAAATATTCGGACATGCTCTAAGGAGGGCATCATGGCAGACATGCACGCACCCGCACGGTTCAAGGGATTCAAGGGGCCGGCAGGCGGATGGAGCACGGTGGTGCAGGCCCCCAACGAGTGGAGGGCCAGCACCGCGCAGTCATGCGGCCTGTGGCCCTTCTCCGTCGGGGCGGGCACGCCCATGATCGGCGTGCCGATGGGACAGCAGCTGTTCACCGGCTCGACGCTGTGCTGCGATCCGATCAACTGGTTCATGCGCGCCCATCTGATCTCCAACCCCTCGGCGTTCGTCCTGGGCAAGCCGGGACTGGGCAAATCGACCGTGATCCGCCGCTGGGCCGTGGGCTACGCCCACCAGGGCGTCATCACCATGTTCCTGGGCGACGTCAAGAGCGAGCACGTGCCCATCATCAAGGCGCTCGGCGGCCAGGTCATCACCCTGGGACCCGGCATCGGCTCCATCAACGTGCTCGACCCCGGCGGGGCGCTGCACGCGCTGGACAGTCTGACCGGCACGCTGCGCGAGGAGCTGCACAACGCGATCCACACGCGACGGCGCAACATGCTGCGCGCCCTGATCACCATCAGCCGCGGCACCAGCCCCACCCAGCGCGAGGGCACCATCATGGACCGTGCGCTGCGCGTGCTGGACGACCGGTTCGCCACCCGCTCGCCGCTCATGAGCGACCTGCTCGGCATCATCCGCGAAGCCCCCCAGGAGGTGCGCGCCGTGGCGTTGGACCGTGGCGACGACGCCAGATACCGGAACATCACCGAGAACCTGGAATCCTCGCTCATCGACCTGTCCGGCAGCGGCGACATGGGCGACATGTTCTCCAACCACACCAGCGTGCAGATCGACCCGACACGACCCGTGGTGTTCGACATCCACGCCATCAACGAGGTGGACCAGAGCCTGCGCGCGGCCGCGCTCATGGCCTGCTGGGACGCCGGGTTCGCGGCCGTGGACGCGAACCACTACCTCGCCAGGCAAGGCGTGGCCCCGCTGCGCCACTATTTCCTGGTGCTCGACGAGCTGTGGAGCGCGCTGCGCTCCGGGTCGGGCATGGTGGACCGCGTGGACCAGGTAACCAGGCTCAACCGCACCTTCGGCGTCGGCCAGGCACTGATCACCCACACCATGAGCGACCTCGAATCCCTGGCCGAGCCACAGGACCGGATGAAGGCCAAGGGCTTCGTGGAACGCTCCGGCATGGTGCTGTGCGGCGGCCTTCCCGAAGGTGAGCTGCCCTTGCTGAACCAGGCGATCAGCGTGTCCCGCGTGGAGATGGACCTTCTGAAATCATGGAGCGACCCGGGCGCCTGGGACGAACGCTCAGGCGTCGAGTCCGATCCTCCCGGGCGTGGCAAGTTCCTCGTCAAGGTCGGCGGCCGTCCCGGCATCCCCTTCCACCTGAAGCTCACCGGCCAGGAACTCGACCCGAACGACACCAACCTGCTGTGGCACGCGCCACGGCGAACGAACGGCCGGGAGGCGGAACATGGCATCGAATAACCGCAGATCGCAGCCACAGGCGTGCAGCGACACCACAATCCTCATAGTGGGCGGCATCGGCGTCGCGGCGGCCGCCGCCTGGACCATCTGGGTGGCATGGCATCTGGGCATGCTGATACAAGACCGCCACATGCCGCACGTGGGCATGGGCACGCTCCTGTCGGGCCTGTTCCACGGGACCATCGCCTGGCCGGGCGTCGCCGGATGGATCATGGTCGCCGTGCAGATCGCGGTGTACACCGCCCTGATCGCCCTGTTCCTGATGATCCGGGCAGCACACACAGGCGGCCGTACCCGCATCGACGACAAGGCCAGGTATCTCGGCCGTGGCAGGGACATCGCCAGCCTCACCGGGAAACAGGTCGCCCGGGTCGCCAAGCGCCTCGGCGTGACCGGCGATACGGTGGGCCTGACGCTCGGCCGGCACATCCCCTCCGGCAAGACCCTGTACATGACCTGGGAGGACACGCTGCTCACGGTCGCCGGCCCCAGGACCGGCAAGACCACCTGCCTGGTCATCCCCTCCATACTCGACGCCCCCGGCGCGGTGGTCGCCACGTCGAACAAACCCGACGTGATCCAGGCGATCCGCGCGCCACGATCCGTGAAGGGCACGGTATGGGCGTTCGACCCGCAGCATATCAGCGACGAGGCGCGCACCTGGTGGTGGAATCCCCTCAGCTACGTCACCGACGACACGAAGGCCTTGCAGATGGCCGGATACTTCGCGGCCGCCACCACCGACCCCAATGCGAAGAGGGACGCGTTCTTCGACACGGCGGCCGAAAGCCTGCTCTCCTACCTGCTGCTCGCCTGCGCGCTCTCCGACCAGCCGATCACCCAGGTATGGCATTGGCTGACCAACACCAACGACACCAGTCCCGTCGACATCCTGCGCCAGGGCGGCTATCCGCTGCTCGCCGACAGCCTGGAAGCCGTCATCGAATACCCCGACAAGCAGAAACAAGGCGTCTACGGCTCCGCACAGAACCTCTGCCGCGTGCTCACCAGCCCCACGATCACCGCCTTGGTGACCGACACCGGCGAAGGACTGCCCTGCCTGGACGTGCAGGACTTCGTCGGATCGAACGACACCCTGTGCCTCATGAGCCGCGAGGGCGTGGGAACGGCCGGTGCGCTCACCCTCGCGATCACGGCCGCCGTCGCCGAGGCCGGCGAGGAACGCGCACGGCGCGAGGGCGGCCGGCTGCACGTCCCCCTGGTCATGGTGCTCGACGAGGCGGCCAACATCTGCCGGTGGCGCGAACTGCCCGACCTGTACTCGCACTACGGCAGCCGTGGCATCATCATCCTCACCTTCCTGCAATCCTGGTCCCAGGGCGAGCAGGCATGGGGGGACAAGGGCATGGAGAAGATGTACAGCGCGGCCAACATGGCCGTCTACATCGGCGGCGTCAAGGAGGAACCGTTCCTCAGATCCATGAGCGGCCTGCTCGGCGAATACGAGTACGTGTCCCGCCAGGTCGGCTACAGCCGTGGCGAGGGCAGCTCGACCATGAGCATCACCCGCGACCACATCCTCGACATCGACGACCTCGCCGCCCTGCCCAGGGGCCGCGCACTGCTCATGTCGTCGGGCAACCGCCCCGTCCTCATGAGGACCATACCCTGGATGGACAGGCCCGACGCCAAGGAAGTCATCGAACAGCAGGAGAAGGAGCGGCAGCATGGGCTTGGGTGAGGAGACGGCCAACCTGCTCGACGCGGCGTTCGAAGGGCCAGAACCCCAGGAGGAGACGCCCGAAGCGCCAGAGGCGCGGCTCGTGTACGCCAACGTGTACGAATTCGTCTCCCAATGGCTCCGGTTCATGTACCGGCGCAACGTGAACGGCAAATCCGCGTACTGGAACGCCACCTGGTGGAACAGCCAGGAAGCCGAATCACGGCTCACGGAACTCTGGCGCACCTGGGAATACTACCGGCAGGACCCCATCGGCATGGCCTTCTGGTGGCGGGACTTCTGCGACCCGACCATGAGCATCCTCCTCAGCGAGGACGGCCCCTTCAAAGCGACCTGGGACGAGGACCGCGACCGCAGCAACGGGAAGGAACCCCTGGCCTGCGCGCCAGCACCCGAAGGCATGTTCAGGGACGAACGCGCCGACGGGAGGATGCCACCAACCAAACTCACCGGGACAGACCCTGTTGACGCACGTTCCCGCGCCCTTTCCTGACACCCCGGGCTTTGGACGCCGTCTTGCCTCCCTTCCTCGCGGCGGCGTTCCTGCCGGCCACCGGCGCCTGGCTGGCGGACTGGCCGTGCGACACCTCGACCAGCATCCGCCCCTGTATCTCATCCTCGCCAACACCCTCGGCGCGCATCCGGTCGGCCTCACCCTGGATCCGGTCGGCACTGTCGAAGACCATGCCTGCATCGTCCTGGGCCTGCCCGCGCTCGTTCTCGTCACGTTCGCGCAGCACCGCGTCGCCAGGCTTGTCGGATTGTTCGGTGTCAAGCGTCGATTCCAGCTCGTCCACGCGCGCCATGCTCTGCCCGGCCTCGTCACGCCGCTGCTCCGCCTGACCGTCACGGAGGGCCGCCGTCACGTTGAGTGAGTCGCTTTTGCTGATCGCGTCGATGATCGACGCCCTGTCGGGATGATCCGCGATCCTCACCCCGTAGCGTTCGAGCACATCCTGCTCGATCCTCTGGCGTGCCGCCTCCATCCGTTCGTCCCGGCCCTTCCAGGTGTCAGTGATCTGCACCAGGTCCGCGATCCGTTCCGGTGATGCCTGGTCGATCCAGCCTTCGGGCGTCGCGGCCTCGACCTCGCTTAGGCTTGAAGCGCGCAGCGCCTCGATCCTCTGGGTGATCTCCCGGCTGTCCCTGCCGTCACTGTCTGCGGCCTGCTCGTCATGTTGACTCCGCATGGCACTCATGGCCTCCAGTGCGATGCCAGCCAGCGTCGCCGTACTGCGAACCGGTGCCGTGGACCCCTGGACGATCTCCGCATCCGAGGTGCCGTTCTCCATCATGTCCATGATCGTGTCCTTTCCTATGCTGTGTCTCAGCGTCCGTGTGACTGTTCCCGGTCGGTTCCTGACTGTTGCGGACGTGGGTTGGTCCTGATGCCGGTAAGCGCGCCGGCCGCCACCGAGGTTTCCGGGTGCGTGATGCGCACGAGGTCCTGCAACTGCGCCTCGCTGAACGTGCCCTTGCCGGTGCGGGCGGCGGACGCATGGGGTTCGACCTGCTGCTGCGCCTGGGGCTGGGATGTCTGGTCGGGGATGGGCAAGCCGCTCGCTATGACACTCAATTCGCCGAGCAGGGCGTCCTTGGTGATGCGCGCATGATAGGCGTCGCCCCTGGCTTGCATGGCCTGTTGGATCGCCAGGACCGTGGAGAACAACTGCCGGTACATGATGGCCTGCGCCATGACAGGGTTGCCGTTCGATTGCAGCGTGGACAACGCCAGTGCGGCGTGCATCATGACGGTCCTCGGCACCCTGGCGGGCGTTTGCTCCGGCCGGTAGGTCTGCGCGCTCCTGGATATCTGCCGCGCCGCCTCCGCGATGGGTCCGGGCGTCGCCTCGACCGCCCTGGACCAGGACGCGAACGCCCCAGCCGTGCTCCTGGCGACCTGCGACCAGGTATCACGGTCGTTGGGGTCGATGCTCGTCAGGGCGCGGTTCATTCGCGCGATGTCATCGGCCACACGCTGCGGGGTGAGTGGCACCTCTCCAGGTTGTGGGTGAGCCACACGCCTGCCCTTGAACGCGGCCATCCACTCGTCACCGGCCTCACTGGCTGCGGTGAAGGAATCGGCGGTCCACGTCTCGCGCAGCCGGGGCAGCCTCAGATCGCGGGCGAGCGTGCCTCCCCCATACCAGACTGGACGCTCACCGTACAGAGGTTTCAAGGCGACCGAATAGCCGGTGACCACATCGTTCCCGCCCTGCGCGAACCGTGGCCTGACCAGGATGCCCTGACCGCGCAGGCGACGCACAAAACCCGCCTCGTCACGTGAGGTCTGGGCGGCGGCACGGATCCGATTGGCCAGATCATGGCGCGGCTGGTCGGCAGTCAGCTGCATCGCCGTCAACCGTTGGCGCTCCTGCACGGGCAGCGCACCCCAGGATGTCTCCGGGGATTCGGCGTGCAGCTTCGCACGGGCTCGACGGCGCGCCTGCGCCTCACGCTCCCCCGGCTGCCATCCCCTGGTGGCGCTCTTCGTCTTGTCGATACCGAGTTCCTCCAGGCCGTGTTCGCGTTCGAGCTGACGGCACACGTCCTGCGCCTTCTGGTAGTCGTGCCACACCCATGCCTTCGTGCCGTCGGAACGAATCTGGTTCAACGCGATGTGGATGTGGTCGTTGCCCTCCCCATGCTCACCCGAACGTCCGTGACGGATCGCGGCCCAACGGCACACACCCTTCGTGCCGTCCGCGTCACCGAATCCCATACGCTCCACGAACTCGTGGGCGATGGCCTGCCATTCCGTATCGGACAGCACACCATCCTCCCGGCTGATAGCCAGGGAGCAATGCCACACGTTCCCGCCACGCATCCGCTCACCGAACCGGCGTGACGCATTATCCAAATACGAGCCAAGCTCGCTCACTGTGGACGCGTCCAGTTCGACACCGGTGAAGGACAGCTCGCTCCAATCGTCGCCGGCGACGACATGCTGATCCACATGCTCGTTATGCCGGCCACTGCCGGCCAGATACCGGATCAATCCCTGCATGCGACTGCCGCGCGTGATGTTCGGGATCATAGGCACTTCCCGATCATCAAGTCGACCAGCCTCTGGGAGTCACGCAGTAAGGGGCGCATCTCCTCGACCAGGCGCAGCACCTGCCTGTCCAGCACGACGCCCCGGCTGTTCGCCACCCGGGCGACCTGGTTGATGTTCGTGCCCACCTTCGCGATCTGGGTCGCAAGCCTTGTCACCTTGTCCCGAAAGTCGACCAGCTCGCCCTTGGTCACAGCCTGTTCCTCGACATGGGGAGCCAACAACGTTTCACGCGCATACATGGAAAGATTCAACCGCTGCGGACCACCCGAGAGACCGGACCTCAAAGCCCAAGCCGCAGCATGCTCGACGAGACGGACCTTCTCGACCTCGTTGAGCCGGATATGAAAGTCCAGTCCACGTTCTTTGGCCCCGTCGCCACCAGCGCCGGTGATGGCCTCGGCAAGATCGTCCTCCGGTTCATCACTCATGCCAATCACCATCCCCTTAAGAGCCAGCGCAGCGACCACAGGCAAAGCCCGTGGATGATCCGACAGGATCCCATCGCCACGCACCACAGTGCGATCAAGCGTGAATGTGTACACATTCACCTTAGCTTGCTACTGCCCAATAATATCATAAATGTGCCCATTATGGTCATTATCGGCTATACTGACACTCAAAGCACCACTGAAATCCGCGTGTGGGGTCGGTAGGACGACACCACCGAAAGCAGTATCCCCACCATAAGAAGAGAGCCCGAGATGACATCGAAAACAGCGGAAGAAACCATCAAGGAACTTTACAACGAACTGAATGCGACGAAGAAAAGTCTCGACCGGTTCAGCAAAATCACTGGTGAGATCAAGCAACGCGCAGAAGAGGCACACCAACTCCTGGAACAACTCAAATCAAACCCCAACCTCAGCGAATCACAGATATTCGAGTCGGCAGACGTGCCGAAAAACGTGCAACGCTTCATCAAGTCCATACCAAAGGCCAGGGATGACGATACGACGCGTCCACAGACTTCGCACGAGGATGCTCCTGTTTTTGAGCATAATGATGCGTGATTTGTTCTTCATTGGCAAATAGTAATGCCCCGCATTTGCGGGGCATTACTTATTCAGTACGGGTGAAGACCTGCACTGTTTTCATGCTGGTATTGGCTTGTGCTTCTATTCTTCTTGACTGTTTTGGTCTGCGATTTCCTCGATGTTGTCGATGAGTATTTCCATGTCCATTGCGGATGCATTGTAGGGGCCGTAATGAATGTGGCCGCATATTCTTGCCTGTTCGGCGTCGATGAGGGGTTGCACGAGTTGAAGGTATTCTTCGTTGATGTACGTGTGCCCGCGCATGGGAATGTAGCCGTATGCCATGAGGTTGACGCTTACCGGGTCGGCTCCCATGTTGCCCATCTCGTCTCTGTACACTGTCATCAGTGCCAGTGAACTGTCTGCTTGGAACCGGCAGACTGTGTAGGTTATCGGTTCGTCGAACCCGTTGGTGCCGGTCAGTGCGTGTCCTTGGCTGTCGTTGAGATATTGCATTGTTTTCTTCTTTCTTTGTGTGGTTCCAATCATTTTTTTGGAACTTCTTGAACGATTTCCACGGATGCGGTGGAGCGCACGAATGCAAGCCGCAGCGGCACGAGAGAACACGCCTGCGGCGTGTGACCGGAGTGGCGAGAAGGCCCGAAGGCCCGTGCGCGGCGGCCGGCTTTGCCGACGCATCCGGGTTGCATGAGGCAGCACCGGCGCTACAGTGGAATGAGTCAAGAAGGGACGAAAAAGACGCGCAGCGAAGCGCAGCCACGATCATGAAGACACTAATGCGACCGCCCCTTTGACGGTCGTTCCTCTCACCAATGCGCGGGTGGAACCCGCTCCACTTGCCGCCGGTAGGCGAGAGCGGCTTGGAGTGCGCCACGTTGTCTGTGGCGCGCGAGAAACGCACGGGACGCGAGCCTTGGGCACTCCACGCTGACTGTGGAGTGCCCGGCTGGTTCAGTGTGCCAGGAGTTTTTGCACGGTCTCGCGGTCGCTGTCCTCGTATGCTGGGTAGCGTTTCGATTCCTGGAAGTCACCGTTATCATCAAGGGTCAACGCGACTTTGCGCAGCCCGTCCACGAAATAGTAGATTGGTTTCTTCTTCCACTGGCTTACCTTGCCACTGTCGATGAGCTGCTGGCTGTGCTCGCTGACGGGCGTGCTGTCGGCCTTGCTTTTCACTGCTTCGAGATAGGCGACCTTTTTTCTCAGGGCGGTTATCTTGCTGCCGAACGTGCAACGCTTCGCATCCCTGTGGTTCTTGTTCCATGCTTTCACTGCCTCGTTGTCGGCTATCATCTGAGCTAGCCTGCCTTTGAAATAGTCAAGGTTGTTGACGCTCGTGGCGGCTCCCACGCTTGCCCAGCCTGTGCGTCCCACCACGCGAACATCCTGCAACTGGTCGTTATCTTCCTTGAACTTCTCGACCATTTCGAGCATGTCCACGCGGTCGGCTGCACGCTCTTCCTCGTCAGCGAGGCGGCGCGTCCTGTCCCACTGCTGCTGCACATGCTTGTAGATGTTGCCGCGTCCCTCGATGTTCGGCTGTCCGAACGGTATCGCATGCGCCTCGTCGCGTGCCGCCTGTTCGGTCGATTCCCGTTCGCTTCTGACACGTTCGAGTCTGCTCTTCGCCTGTTCCAAACTGTTCGCTTTGATGATGGTAGTCATGATGTGCTGCTCCTTAGTTGATGCTAACGGTGACGTAATCGGTGGTGAAAGTCTGTGGCAAGTCGGGAAGGGTGAACCGTGATGGACTGCATTTCTCATGCTCTGATTGCAGTCGTTCGTATTGTTCCGTGCTGATTTCCCACTCGTCGCCGCAATCGTTTTCCAGATGCCACACGTCGGGCGCAATCGTGTCCATCGATGAGATAATTTGGTCTGCGTCATCGTTGCCGATGCCCTCGCTATGCACATAGGTGTCACATTTGTTCCATGTATGGTTGCTCTCTGATGGCTGCTCGATGCTGATTCTTAGTGTGCGGCTCATGAGTTCTACCCCCCTGTTTTTCTTTTTGGCCGGTTGGTCAAGCGAAGCGTTATCGAACAAAGCGGGTTCCGTCATAAGCGACGCTCCGAGCTTGCTCGCGTGCGTCGCGTTGACGGGTTCCGCGACTTCGATATGATCCAAGGCGATGGCCGACCGGTCAAAAAGAAAACAGAAAAGCGCAGCCGTAAGGCTGCTCCGTCTCCTGCTCGATGCCTCGCCTCTTCTCTGAGGCATCGAGGACGCGGCCACGTTGTTCGGCCGCCTTCATGTGTCTGCGTCCGCGTTTGGCGGATGCTCCTTTCGATGGTCAGTGCAGCCGTGGGCTGCTCCATTCCCCCTGCATCGCGCGATGGCGACGGTGGGGGTGTGCCCGCCGTTGTTGTGCGGCGGGTGTGACGCTCAGTCGTGGAAGTATCGTGGCGAAAGAATCGATTTGGGGAATGATACGCAATGTGAATCGTCGTAGTCGTAGTCGCTGATGTTCAGATAGCCGTCGTTTTTTTCGATGAGGCTGTCCAGATTCTCCGTGGTGAGAATGTCCATCAGATGGTTCACCAGCACATGCCGTTCGATGGTGGCCGGCTCCCCGCTGCCCCCGTCCGTCTCACGAATCGAATACCTGTAGTAGCCGTGTGGAACCTGTTCGGGGTTCAGCCTCACGTCACTGTAGAATGCGGCGACCGGCGCTTTCCGCGCCTCGATATCAAGGCGCATCGAATACAGTCCCTCCGTTTCGTTTGCGTCAGGCTTACCAAGACTTACGCCCACAGTGTGTGCTGAGCTGCTGGCTTGTGGTGATTCTAAGCGGCGACATTCGCATGTGAAATGTTCGTCACATGCTTCGTTTTCCTCGACTGGTCTGCCACACCTTGAGCGTGGTAATAGGTGCTTGCCATGATGATTCCTCCTTGGTTTGTTCCAATTGATTGACGTGACGATTGGCTATTCCTGTTCATCGTCAAGCTCGTTGCCGAGCCGGTCGAGGCCGTGCTTGGCTATGTCCTTGAACGTGTCGATGGTCTGCTTGGGCAGGTGACCGCCGTGGTTGGGGTCGTCCTTCGACTGGTGCGCCTGCCACATGTCTTCCAGTGCCTCCCATTCGCTGGTACGGATATTGGTTATGGTCACTTTCGCGTCGATGCACAGCAGCGCCTTGTAGAAGCTCTTGGGGTTGTCGTTCATCATCTGCTTGATGATGCTGATGTAGGGCTGTATGAGATTGATTTCGACGCTGGCCTCCATCACCTGCTCCACGCCGGTAGAGAGCATTTTCCTCGTAGTGTGCCTTGGGGACTCTGGTCTGCTTGTAGACGTAGGTCATGTCCTCCATCGACCCTGCCATCTTCTCGGCGGTCATTGATTTGAAGTCGTCGTAGAACGTGTTCGTCATCGTTATCTGTTCCTTTCACTGCCCAACTGTTTTCCTGACGCCTGGAATGGCGGCACAACAGGAAGCGGAGAGTCAAGCCGTGTGTGGATCGGAACACGGGGAGCGAAGTGGCGGGGATACGCTGTTGGATCCCCGGTGCGAAAGCGAGGCGTGGGCCGGGACGCATCCGGTTTGACCCGCAGCGGGTTGTGCCAGAGTGGAAGGTGGCAGGAAAACCCCACCTCTAACCATTTAAGAGAGGCAGGGCCAAGGACCCTGGATCGACGGGCATCAATCCACCCCCGCTCTCGGGGTGGTCCGTAATTCTGGACGCATGAGTATGCACTACTTTTTTAGATATCCGAATCATACAATCGCATAGAAATTTGACCACATCTACATTTTGAGAATATGCTGGAAATGTCTTGAGCAAGCATCATTGGTTTCTCTTTTTTAAACCGCATACGATTTCCGAAAACACCAAGAGTGCGCTCAAGACAGGGGTACCTAAATTATTTGAGAGAGAAATAATGATAAAACCCACAAAAATGGTTACTGCGAGTCACTACGCTCACCGTGTCCCTCATGTTATCGGCAATCACTGCAAATGCAGCAGAGCCATCTCCACAAACTCAGTACGATTCAGACCTTGTAGAGAATCTATCGCCCAGCACACGCGAAAGCACTAAATCGTTGCACTACTTGAATGGAAGCTATCAGGCAAAATCCAGGCAGATGCAACTGAGTATTCCACAGAATTCTTCTCAACCAGTCACATTCACCGATGACAGTTCTGCTGTCGGTCTTGCCATAAGGCCTCAGAGAATGATTTCACGAATGACACATATCCGGAGGCTCAAACCGTCTTGCGCTAAGGCACGGACGTATCGATGGGAGTGCAGCAGGTTTTTTATCTGAACAACGGTCAGGCATCGCACGAACACACCGTGAATTATCCATCGTCGGATCTTGACCGCATGGCCTCCTTCAATGACGAGACAGAGGACACCGACGATAGTTTCACTCAGTACAAAGATGAAGCAGAAACGCAGTTGCTCGCGTATGTTTCTGCTCCCTGGGCCAAGGACGCAGCCGCCAGAGATGTGAGCACACATTACGAGCTACAATGCAACAGCTTGGCACAGGTCATTCAGCCCAACAGCAACGATACTTACCCGATAGTAGTGGGTTTGTTGCAGTATAGGTTGACAGTTTTCCTTGTGTTGTTGTCATGCCGCTGGCTGGTTGCCGTTGGCGAAGATGGTTTCGTATTCCACGGGGTGAGCCTGCCTGAGGAGCGTTGTCGTCGGCTACGGCTGTAGATGCTCTCAATCCAACGAATGGTCGTGAACCGATACTCACGAGATCACGTCACAGGGCCTGCCACTCCGCCGCCAGACATCCTCGAGCGCATCGACGGTCAGGGAAGCACGCATCCTGGAGTTCACGGACCATCCTACAATCCGGTTGCTCCACACGTTCTTGACCGCGCACAGATACAGCTTGCCCCGGCCCGTCCAGTGCTCGGTGATATCGGTCAGCCACACGACGTTGGCAGCATTGGCATGGAAGTGGCGGCGCACGAGGTCATCCGACGCGGGCCGGCCGGCGGGCTTGCTCGTGCGGTAGCGGCGCGGGATCGTGGAGCAGATCCGATGCTTCGAACAGATGCGCCACACGCGACGCCCCGGGCATACAGTCCGTCACCGATCAACCGATACCCAATACTCACGGATCGTCCTCGTGAATCGCACGAACCGGCGCGAGCAGCTTCTCCTCCTCACGCTATGACATGGACACGGGACTGGCCCGCCATGTGGAATACGCCTGCTTCGAGAAACCCGGCACCCGCCCGGCCAGCACGACCGGCATGGCAGGGCGACCAGCTTCGGGACGCTCCGCCAGCCGTCTGACGAGCGGGTGGATCATCTTGGGCGGTCGAGATTCGCCTTCGACAGATACGCCGCTGCCTTGCGGGAGGATCTCGTTCTCCATCTCCAACTCACGGATACGTTTCAACGCCCGACCCTCCTCCGGAATGCCCGACAGGCCACGCTCGACAAGCTCGACATCCTGCACTCACTTGCCCAGCGAGGACTTCGAGACACCCAGATCCTGCCTGCCCTGTCGCCCACGTCATGCCGTCCTGACCAACGCCACCACATCGGCTCTGAACTCGTCACAATACGTCATCGCCATCATTGGCTCCTTCCCGGCCGGACCAACATATCCAACCAGACCCAAAGACACCCAACACTACAGCAAATATGAACAAGAGCGGCTCGGCTATTGGACACCCACAATGGAATGAGCTGACAATAGCCAAGACCAAATAACTAGCTAGTTGCATCTGTCCATCGTTTCCTGCCTTCGCTGGGACAGTGCGCGGATAGGCAGTCTGGAAAGTCTCAGCTGCATGGGTGGTTCAGGTTGGCGAGGCGCTGCCCGAGGTCATCGAGCGCCTCGGGCCTCATGGTGTAGTAGGTCCATTTTCCTTGCCGCTCTCGGGTCACGAAGCCGGATTCAGCCAGGAGCTTCATGTGGTGGGAAACGGTGGGCTGGGTCACGCCGAGCGGTGTAGTGAGGTCGCAGATGCAGGCCCTTCCCCCTGGATGAGCGGCAACGAGCTGCAAGAGCTGCAAGCGAGTAGGGTCTGAGAGCGCTTTCATTATGCGCGCGAGGTCGCGGCTCCTGGCAGGGCAAGGCAGCACTGTCGGTGTCGGCGTGCAGCAGGCATCCTGCTGACAGTTCGTAGGGTTCTGTTGCGTGGCGGTCATGTCTTCCAGTCTCCCACTCATATCGACAAACGTCCATACGTTGAGTCAGGATTAGTCATATAGATGATTGTCTATGTTAGGAGGGTGCGATGCATGAGACCGGATTGGGTACGCCCGCAGTGGACGCGCGTCCACGAAACCCTGCACGACTCGGGGCAGCCGATCGGCTGCTGCCGGTCTGGATTCTGACGGCGATGGCCGTGGGCGTGAGCCTGGGCCGGGTGTGGCCGGGGCTGGCAGGGCTCATCGACTCGGTGAAACTCGGTTCCACGAGCCTGCCGATCGCCGTGGGCCTCCTGCTGATGATGTACCCGCCGTTGGCAAAGGTCCGCTACAACCGGCTGGGCCGGGTGAGCCACGACCGTAGGCTGCTCATCGCATCCCTTGCCCTCAATTGGGTGGTTGGCCCGGCCCTCATGTTCACACTGGCCTGGCTGCTGATGCCCGACCTGCCCGAATACCGTACCGGCATCATCATCGTTGGACTGGCTCGCTGCATCGCGATGGTACTCATCTGGAACGACCTGGCCTGCGGGGATCGTGAGGCCGCTGCCGTTCTCGTCGCCCTCAACGCGATCTTCCAGATTCTCGCGTTCGCCGGTCTCGGCTGGTTCTATCTCCAGATACTGCCCGGCTGGCTCGGCCTGCCCACAACATCGGCCGGTTTCTCATTCTGGGCGATCGTCGAATCCGTGCTCGTGTTCCTCGGCGTGCCACTGCTGGCCGGCTGGGCCAGTCGAGTGCTTGGGGAGCATGCTAAGGGTCGTGCATGGTATGAGCGCCGGTTCCTTCCGCGGATCAGTCCACTGGCCACCTGGGGACTGCTGTTCACCGTGGTCGTGCTCTTCGCCATGCAAGGCGGACGCATCTCGCGTGAACCGTGGGACGTCGCCCGCATCGCGGCGCCGCTCGTCATCTATTTCGCGACCATGTTCACTCTCGGTTTCATCCTTGGTCACGCCCTGCGCCTTGGCTACGAGAAAACCACCACCCTCGCGTTCACCGGAGCCGGCAACAACTTCGAACTCGCCATCGCCGTGTGCGTGGGCACCTTCGGCGTCGTCTCGGGCCAGGCCCTGGCCGGCACCGTCGGACCCCTCATCGAAGTCCCCGCCCTGCTCGGCCTCGTCTACGTCGCCCTATGGCTGCGACCACACCTGTTCCCAACACACGTGAAAAGCAACGAAGACTCGGAACTGTTCAAGGTCAAATGAGCATGACAAGCAATCGATACACCAGAGAACAAGAAAATGATCACAAACTCATGCAGGATACAACTTCACCTCAGACGGCTCGGACCCCTCGCATCGACATCTACGAATCGGCGATGTGTTGCAACACCGGGGTCTGTGGCAGTGAACCAGATGCCACACTCATTACCTTCACCGCCGACTGCGCGGCCATCACGGACACCGGTATCTCGATCACGCGTCACAACCTCGCCAGGGATCCGGAAAACTTCGTCGCGAACCTCCAGGTCCGCAATGCCCTCGACACGACCGGCTCCGAGGCCCTGCCCATCGTCCAAGTCGACGGGCAGACAGTCCTCACCGGAACATACCCGACCCGCGACCAGTTGCTCCGTATGGCCGGGATCACCAAGAACTCGACCTTCCCCGTCATTGACGTCACTCCCGGACAGTCCGGATGCTGCGGAGGGGCCACCGGTTGCTGCTGAACCGCGCCGCGACAAGGAGACACCCGACCATGACTCATCCCGCATTTCTTGATCAGCTGCCCAAGTTCGCGTTCTTCACCGGCAAGGGCGGCGTCGGCAAGACGTCTGCGGCCTGCGCGACAGCACTGACCCTGGCCGATCGAGGCGAAACGGTGCTGCTCGTGAGCACGGACCCCGCCTCGAACATCGGACAGGTCTTCGGCCAGCCAATCGGCAGCCGAATCACGCCCCTGAACACCACCCCCGGTGTCGACGCCCTGGAGATCGACCCGGAGACCGCCGCCGCCACATACCGCGAATCGATCATCAGCCCGGTACGCGGCCTGCTCCCAGAGCGTGAGATTCAAACGATGACCGAACAATTGTCCGGGTCCTGCACAACCGAGATCGCATCCTTCAACGAATTCGCCGACCTCATCGCCGATCCCGACCGCACCAGCGGCTACGACCACGTGCTTTTCGACACGGCCCCCACAGGCCACACCATCCGACTCCTGGAGCTACCCGGCGACTGGAGCCAGTTCATCGACGAAGGCAAGGGCGACACCTCCTGCCTGGGCCCCATGGCTGGCCTCGAATCACGCCGCACCGTCTACCGCGCCACGGTCAATGCGCTCTCCGACCCAACCCGCACCGTGCTCGTGCTCGTCGCCCGCGCCCAACACTCGGCCATCCACGAAGCTGAGCGCACCAGCCGGGAACTCACCGCTCTCGGTATGAGCAACCAGCATCTACTCATCAATGCCCTCATGCCCGATCTCGACGACGATCCCTTGGCCGCCGCGATCCGCGACCAAGAGCACAAGGAACTCGCCACACTCCCCAGCCGCCTCGCCCACCTGCCCCGCACCACGACCACGCTGCACGCGCGCAACATCGTAGGAGTCGACCAGCTCCGCGAATTCTTCGCGACCACTCCCACGCATCCCGTACATTCCGCCGACCCCACCCACGAACCCCCCAGGGACTATCCGCCCCTGACGGACCTCGTGGACCAGCTGGCGGCGCAGACCCACGGCCTATTCATGACGCTGGGCAAGGGCGGAGTCGGCAAAACGACCGTCGCCACGGCGATCGCCGTGGCCCTTGCCGAGCGCGGCCGCGAAGTTCTGCTCACCACGACCGATCCCGCGGGAAACCTCACCGAGACGCTCAATGGCACCGTCGCGAACCTCACCATCGCGAAGATCGATCCCGATCAGGCTCTGCGCGAGTATCAAGACGAAGTCCTGGCCACCAAAGGAACCCGCCTTGACGCGACGGGCCGCGCCCAACTCATGGAAGACCTGCAATCCCCCTGCACCCAGGAGGTCGCCGTCTTCCGCAAGTTCTCCGAAGCCATCCGCGAAGCACATGATCGCATCGTCGTCATCGACACCGCACCCAGCGGACACACGCTCCTGCTGCTCGACGCCACCGGCTCTGACCATCGCGAGATGCTCCGCCAGATGGGGGACAATCTCGTTGCCACCCCGTTGACACGGCTCCAGGACCCCAATTACACGAAGATGATCATCGTCACCCTGCCCGAGACGACACCAATCCTCGAAGCCGAGCAACTGCAACGCGACCTCCAACGAGCATCCATCACCCCCTGGGCATGGATCGTCAACCGCTCCGTTGCCGCCGCTCACCCCACCTCCGAATTCCTTCACACCGTCGCAGACGGGGAAATCCCCCAGATCAAACACGTCCAGCACCTCACCGAACGCATGGCCGTCGTTCCCCTGCTGCCCACACCCCCTATCGGGCAGGACAGTCTGCACAGTCTCAGCCAGAGCGCCCCCTTGGCGCGCTCCGCCTCCACCCGCTAACCACGACATCAAAGGACACCACGCCATGCGACTACTCATCATCGGCGGCTCGGACGCCGGCATCATGGCCGGCCTGCGCGCCCGACAACTCGAACCTCAGACCGACGTCACCCTCGTGGTCGCAGACCAGTATCCGAACTACTCCATCTGCGGCATCCCCTACCACCTCTCCGGCGACGTGCCCGACTGGCACGACCTCGCCCACCGCACCCAGACCGACCTCGAAGCAGCCGGACTCTCCCTGCGACTGGGCACCCTTGCCACCAGCATCAACGCCGATGCGCACACGGTCACGGTGACCAAGCCCGACGGAAATCAGGAAACGATCAGCTACGACCGGCTCGTCGTAGCTACCGGAGCAAGACCCACCGCCACCGGCATCACGGGCTTGACCGGTCCCGATGCTCTCGGCCCGGCAGACTGCGTGCATCAGCTTCACACCATCGACCAGATGCACGCAGTCCAGCGCACCCTCGTCACCCGGCATCCCCGCCGCGCCGTCATCATCGGCGCCGGCTACATCGGCCTCGAAATGGCAGAAGCCCTCACCCGGCGTGGCCTGGACGTAACCATGCTGCAACACGGCCCCGAAGTCCTCTCCACCCTCGACACTGACCTCGCATCCCTCGTCCACAGCGAGCTCGTCCACCACGGTGTCCACCTACACCTCAATACCAGTGTACGCAGCATCCAACGCGGCGAACGCGGCCCGGTCGTCATCAGTGACGACCCCACCGGCACCCAGAAAATCAGCACCGATCTCGTCATCGCCGTCACCGGAATACGCCCCAACACGAGCCTGCTCACGATGGCCGGAGCCACGACAGGGCCAGGCGCAGCGATCGAAGTCGACGACCAGATGCGCACCAGCCTGCCCGACATCTATGCGGCCGGCGACGGTGTCACCACCAAGCACCGCCTGCTTGGCGACACCTGGCTTCCCCTGGGCACCACCGCACACAAGCAAGGCCGCATCGCCGGCGAGAACGCTGTCGGCGGCAACGCCACCTTCGCAGGCGTTCTTGGCACACAGGCCGTCAAAGTCTTCAGCCTCGTTGCCGCCCGGACCGGTCTGCGCGAGACCGAAGCCCATAACGCCGACATCCCTGCCCGTTCGATAACCTACACCACCGACGACCACAAGGCCTATTACCCAGGATCCCATCCGATCACCATCCGGCTCACCGGGAACCCCACCACCGGCCAACTGCTCGGAGCTCAGATTGTCGGCACCTACGGCACGGAAATCGCCAAACGATCCGACATACTCACCACCGCCATCTTCACCGGCCTCACCATCCCGCAGCTCAGCGATCTCGACCTCGCCTACACCCCACCACTCGCCGCACCATGGGATGCAATACAAGCAACCGCGCAACAGTGGCAGCAGCATTTGATATGGACTGGGTTTTGTTCCTGATTTCCCCCAGATAAGGAATGATGGAATTATGAGTACGAGATATGCCAAGGAGTTCAGGGACCGGGCCGTCAGGCTGTTGGCCGAGTCCCGGGAGAATTACGCGTCGGAGACGAAGGCGTTGCAGGGCGTGGCGAAGGATCTGGGTGTGGCGGCGGAATCATTGCGCCGCTGGCAGGCCAAGGCTGATACGGCAGGCACGGCGGGTCCCGAGGAGTCCGGCGAGCTCAGGCGGCTGCGTCGGGAGAATGCGCAGCTGCGTCGGGCGAACGAGATCCTGTCGAGCGCGTCGGCTTTTTTCGCCTCACGGCTCGACCCGACACGACGTTGATGGTCGAGTACATCGACACTCATCGCCACCGGTTCGGGGTCGGGCCGATCCGCACGGTCCCGCGGGCTGCGCTGGCTGGCGGGTTTCTCACCGCCAGAGCATACCGGCAGGTCAAAGCCCGTGCCGCCAGCAGGATGCGTGCTCGTCACGAGACGCCGGCCCGTGACATCATGGTGATCCACGCGCACCGGTTCATGGCGGTGTACGGGTATCGGAAAGTCCATCGTCGGCTGATCCGCCGGGGATGGCGTGGGATCGGGCGTGACCAGGTGCTGCACGTCATGCGCTCCCTCACGATCCAGGGGGTGCGTCGGGGACGGAACCCGATCACCACGCGACCCGCCAGAGGCACGGGCGGCAGGCCGGACCTGGTGAACAGGCAGTTCACCACCGAGGCTCCTGGACGCTTGCACGTGGCCGACATCACCATCGTCACGACTCGCGTCCGGCTCGTTCGCGTATGT
>NZ_JHAL01000003.1 GCF_000738005.1 Bifidobacterium crudilactis
GTGGCGTTCGTCACCGACGCGTACGCCGGAAGGATCGTGGGCTGGGCCGTCGCCGCGAGCCAGCACACCAGGACGCTGCCCCTGGTCGCGTTGGACCGGTCCATCAGCTGGACAGCCCGGCACGGGCGGACCACAGGCCTGATCCACCACAGTGATCATGGCACCCAATACATCAGTGCCCTGTACGGCACGCACCTGACACAAGCAGGCATCCTCGCATCCACCGGCAGCGTGGGCGACTCCTACGACAACGCGCTGGCCGAAACCGTCAACGGCGCGTACAAGGACGAACTGATCCGCCGATCCAAGCCATTCGGGTCCGTGCACGCGTTGGAACAGGCCACGTTCCCATGGGTCTCCTGGTGGAACAACCAACGTCTCCATGAAAGCCTCGGCTACCGGACACCATGCGAAGTCGAAACCCTGTATCATCAACAACAGGCGATATCAATCGCCCCAAAAACCAACAAAACAGCGTGAACAAAAACCAGTCCACTTCATTCTAATGAACGCCATTCCCTGGTCCCACACCATGAGACAAACTTTAGACAGCGAAAACGCAATAGCCATTGAGCTGCATAGTTAAATAACTAGTTAGTTAGGCTTTGATGCTGCTGTAGATGGTTTTCCGGCTGACGTGGTACTTGTCGGCTATCTCCTGCACCGTAAGCGCGCGGCTCCGGTAGAGTTCGCGGATCCGTGCGCGGTCCCCGTCATTGAGTTTCGCAGGCCTTCCGCCCTTATGTCCCCTGGCCCTGGCGGCCTGGAGGCCGGCGTTGGTGCGTTCGCGGATCAGGTCGCGTTCGAACTGCGCCATCGCGGCGAACACGTTGAAGATCAGCACGCCTCCCGGCGTGGTGGTGTCCATGTTCTCGGTCAGACTTCTGAAACCTACTCCCCTGGACTGCAAGAGACTCATGAGATCCACGAGGTTCTGCCCGCTCCTGCCGAGACGGTCGAGTTTCCACACGACCAGGGTGTCTCCCTCGCGGATCACATCGAGCAGGTGATCCAGTTCGGGCCGGTGCGCCTTCGCGCCCGACGCGTGATCGACGAAGAGTCGTTCGCAGCCGGCCTTGGTGAGCGCGTCGGTCTGCAACTGTTCGTTCTGTTCCAGGGTGCTTACCCTGGCGTAACCCACGATCATGCCGGCTGGGCGGTCTGGTGACGGCTTGCATGATTGTCCATGTCGCGTTCGACCAGCATGCGCAGGTACTCCGACGTGTACCGCATGCCCGACCGCTTGCGCTGCTCGGCCAGCCATGTCGCCATCTCCCGGGTGGCCTTGAAGTGCACCTGCACGGTCTCCTCACCCTTCCGGAGGCGGGGACGCCCCAGCAGCACATCCTGGGCCTGCCCGACATCCGGCGCGCCCGTCATCTCCATAAGCACCTGCGCCGCCCGTTCGCGGGCTTCCTCACCCCGGTACTCGGCCACCTTGCGCGGCCTTGCCGTCATATCACGTTCCGTCATCACGTCCTCCAATCCTTCAAATGCCGACTGCCTACTCATTGGTATCGTCAAGCTGCTCTTCCACTGGCCTGTCCCAGAAACCGCCCTGCTCCGCGTTCACATGGAATACGACCAGCGCATCATCCGGGGTCCGTTTCATGATGACCTCGATGCTCGGCACCAGCGGGTCGCCATGATGCAGGCCGGTGAACTTATAGATCACATCCCCGCCCTGCTCGTACACCTCCGTTCGCGTGGCATTGACAAACGCATGCGTGACGTCGGCAAGCGTGTAGCTGTGCTTCTGCGCAGACCGGGCGAACACGATTCTTGGATTCATGGGACCATCATATCACACTTTCGTGCTACAAAATGTATAAACCTATAAGAACAATAATGTTATTACACATTGATTGTTAGACGGGTTTCTATACACTTTTTCGCATGAAAAACGGCCCGGATCACCGAGCCGTGGGATTGTGTAGTAAACGTTCGTTATTTGTACCAGCTTGCGCGCAATGGATTGTTCATGAAATTGGTTGTCACACATGTGAAATTGTCAACTCACCGTGCAGCGGTGGCACGGGCCGTTCGGATGATGCAACATGTGGCCTGTTAAGCGTGCGAAACTGCAGCCCAGTAACAGTATGGCCGCTGGAATCAACCAGCGGCCATACACATGAGCGGCCTTGTTGTGCATAGCTATCTGGCCAGCGCGAAAGCGATGCGCTTGCACCCATATGGCATGGACGCAAGCGCATCCTGATCAGAGGCTCAGATGCGTGTTGCCAACTGCGGGAAGGCGTGCAGTCCCGCATATTCGACGGAGTCGCCGAGCCGTTCCTCGATCCGCAGCAGCTGATTGTACTTCGCCACACGCTCGCCACGAGCCGGAGCGCCGGACTTGAGCTGCATGGCGTTGGCGCCGACTGCAAGGTCAGCGATGGTCGCATCCGGTGTTTCGCCGGAACGATGGGACACCATGGTGGTCAATCCGTTGCGATTGGCAAGCTTGATCGCCTCGAGGGTCTCGGTCACAGTTCCTATCTGATTGAGCTTGATGAGCGTGGAGTTGGCGGTGTGCTCACTGATCGCCCGGCGTAGGAACTTCGGGTTGGTCACGAAGATATCGTCTCCCATCACCTGCACTCTGTCGCCAATCTTGGAGGTGAGCGCCTTGAAATCGTCCCATGCATTCTCATCGAATGGATCCTCGATGGAAGCAATGGGATACTCGTTAATCAGGCTCTCGTAGAATTGAGCCATGTCCTGTGCGCTGGCCTTGGAACCATCAAAGTTGTAGACGTCGTTCTCTTTGTCGTAGAACTCTGAGGCAGCGGAATCGAAGCAGATGGCAATCTGCCGACCTGGCTCATAGCCCGCCTTTTCGATGGCCTCGACCAGAAGGTCGAAGGCCTCCCTATTGGACTTGAGGTTCGGTGCGAAACCACCCTCGTCACCCAATCCGGTTTCCAACCCCTTCGCAATCAAGACTTTCTTCAAAGCATGATAGGACTCGACGTTGGCTCGCAGCGCCTCGTGATAGGAGTCAAACCCAACGGGTGTGAACATGAATTCCTGAATGTCCACGTTGGACGAGACGGCATGAACGCCGCCGTTGAGCACATTCATCGCCGTCACCGGGATGACGTGCCCATTGGTGCCACCAATGTACTGATAGAGCGGCAGATGCGCCGAGGCCGCCGAGGCATGCAGGGCAGCCAGCGATACGCCGAGTATGGCGTTGGCTCCGAGCCGAGACTTGTTCTCGGTTCCGTCCAGACGAATCAGCGTCTCATCGAGATGGCGCTGATCGGATGCATCGAGACCGGCAACCGCCTTGGCTATCTCACCGTTGACTCCGTCGACGACGGTTTGCACGCCTTTGCCGTCATATCGTTTCGCATCCCCATCACGTTTCTCGTTGGCCTCGTTCTCACCGGTCGAAGCACCGGATGGAACGGATCCAAGACCGTAAGAACCGTCCTCCAGTGTCATCTCGACTTCCAGAGTTGGATTGCCGCGCGAATCGAGAATCTCGCGTGCGTGAATATTCGAAATCTTGCTCATCATATGTTCCTTTATCTTGTGAAATTTTTTTCAAGGAGTTCACCGCCTCTATACGGTGACTTCCCGAGTCATTCATGAATTGAGACTATTTTCGGTTCGCTCTGTCGAATGCCTCAGCGATTTCCTGCTGCGCCGCTGGCAGATCAGCCCACGACAGATCGGAATCGACGTGCTTGCCTGGTTCTATCGACTTGTAGTTGGAAAAGAAATGCTTGATTTCGGCCTTCTTCCAATCACTGACATCGTCCAGACCCAGCACGCCCTCATATCGAATGTCGTCCGGCACACAGATAACCTTCGAATCAGGACCGTGCTCGTCGGTCATGACAAACAGCCCGATTGGCCGAGCATTGATCAGGCATCCCGGGAATACCGGTACCTCGTCGAGAACCAAGGCATCGAGGGGGTCGCCGTCTTCCCCCAGTGTCCCCTCGACATAGCCGTAATCGGCGGGATAGCCCATGGATGTGAACAGGGTGCGATCCAACTTGATCCTGCCTGTCTCATGGTCCATCTCATACTTGTTGCGCTCTCCCCGTGGTATCTCTACAAGGACGGACAAGGTTTTCGTTGCGCTCATATTCCTCCCATCGTTCTGGCGGAGATGTGGGAGATAAAAAAACAGACCCCTGCATCTCTGCAGAAGTCATCAGCCTAACAGCGGTTCAGACGCTCATCACGACCGCGACAAACTATCTTGGGTAACTTCATACCCATGCTCACCAATATAGCAGGCACGGTCAATCATCGTATTCGTCGGCGAGTGGAACGGTGAGAACGGCAATGTGCTGCGTGTGCGCCAGACGCACCGAAACCGACCCATTGACCCACTCCTGCAACGCAGCCAAGGCCCCACGCTCCCGGGTGCCCACCACAATCATCACGGCATCGTGCTCACGGGCGAACTCCGCAAGCTCCTTCACAGGGTCTCCCACCAGAAGATGGTAATCAGCATCAGCGCCTGCACCCCGGGCAATTTTGAGCGCATGCTCAGACAGTTGCTTCGAGTTGTCACGCTCGGTTACGCCCATGCTGTCGGGATCTAAGGGCTCGATATGCCCGTCTTCCTTGACAAGGGTGGGATCCACATAGACAAGATGAAGCTTGACAGGGGCCATTGATGCGGCCATCTCGCATGCCTTCTCGATCACCCTATCAGGCTGCCCGGGAATGATTCCGACGATAATGGACGATAAATGTGCGGTTGGATGTTGCATAACAGCCCCTGAGTTCTAGTTAGAAGTGCAACACCGCTTATGGTTGGGATTGCTGATGTTCCGACCTTTGGGAGGTGCTGCACTCACTATGAAAGCTTATACGCATGTGACCGGGGGTGAGCGGATCAGGATTGAGATGCTGCGTTTCGGGGATCATGAGACGATCCGGCAGGTGGCCCGCCAGCTGCATCGTTCCGCCTCCACGATCAGCCGGGAGCTCAGGCGTGGCCTGTGGTTCGCGTCCAACGAGAACGAGTCGTACCGGCCCTACCATCCCGGGCGGTTGAAGACGGGGGCGTGGACGGCTGGCCCGTTCTATTCGGCGTTGACCGCGCAGCGCAAGGCCGAGGCACGTTCGCGCAGGCCGAGGAAGCCCAGGCGCATGATGGACGCGCGCCTGCACGCGTGGGTGGCGGACGCGTTGACGCGTGGCTGGACGCCCGAGCTGATCGAGGGCCGGTTGAAACTGGAGTATCCGGCTGACCCGTCGATGCGGATCAGCCACGAGTGCCTCTACCAGTGGATCTACCAGGGGCATGCGGACGGCGAGGATTGGCGGCGCTACCTGCCCCGGGCCAAACGCCACCGCACCAGACGGGCGGGCCGCAGGGCCGGGCGTGTGACGATCCCGATGCGCGTGCCACTCGCCCTGCGTCCCAAGGTCGTGGACCACCGAGGTTCGTTCGGCCACTACGAATCCGACACGGTCATCGGTTCGGCTCCCTCGAAGCGGTGCGTCGACACGCAGGTCGAACGCAAAACCAGAAAGCTGTTCGCCCGCCTCATCGAATCCAAAAGCGCACCGGCGACCGCCAGGGCCGAATACGCGATCTACAGCCACATCCCCGCAGCGGCGCGCATCGACCGGACCTGGGACAACGGGTCCGAATCCGCGTTGCACCGGCTCGTGGACGAGGCCCTGGGCATGCTCACCTACTACGCCGACCCATACTCGCCCTGGCAGCGCGCCAGCAGCGAGAACCGCAACGGCATGATCCGCCGCTACCTGCCCAAACACACCAGCCTGAAGAACCTGACCCAAACCGAACTCGACGACATCGTCACCGAGATCAACGACACCCCCATGAAACTCCTGGACTACCACACGCCCAACGAAGCATGGCAAGAGGAAATATCCAAACTCGGCCTATCATCAAACCAGACCAGCCAACAAGCCAAACGTTGCACTTGCAAATAGAATCCAGCGTTGAAGCTTGCAGTCAGTGGTGATGATAGAGTCTGAATTGTGACGCGCCGAACTGGCCTCCTGGGCGCAAAAACGGCAGGCCGATGAGTAAACCCCGTTATCCGCGCCGATACGATAGGGCATCGGCGCTCAGGCTGGTCATTCTGATGATGGCTCTGCTCGGAGATGTTCATGAGTTTGATGCAAGGGGCAGGATGTAGCATGCATACGATTAGCGGGCGTCGGCGATGTGCTTGAGGATGTCGATCTGTCGTTTGAATGCCCGCCGCCCCTCGTCGGTAGCGCTGATTTCGGTGAGTATGCGTCTGCCGCGGGCAATCTTGCTGACGTTGATATATCCAGCGTTTTCGAGGATGGTGACCTGTTTACTCAGTGTTTGTGGAGTGGTCTGCGCGGCTCTGCGAATGTCCGCGAAGCCGACCGCGTCAGCTTGGTTGATCAGCGACATAATCGTGAATCTCAGTGGTGAGAGAATGATTCTGTCCCAATCTTGCAGATCGTCTGAGAGATTCATGCGGTTCGCTTACTTGCTAGGAGTCGAACCGCGAAGATTAGACGGCAGGCACAGCCGACGGCGCAGATGATCCCTGCCACCAACGCCATCCAACCTAGACCCCTGCTCCCTGTCGAGCTGAACGACGCGGGTAGACCGGCACTCGACGCCGCCGCGCCCAGCAGCACGCAGCCTATCGCTAGGAGTACGTTTCTCCAACCCAACACGATACGCTCGAGATGCTTGCTGCCACGGGGCAGAATGTGACGGTGATTGCGTTCGCTGCGTACCGCGAAAAACGACAGCAGCACCGCACATATGCCGAGGAAAATGATGCCGTTCCAGGACCATGAGACAGACCACCACGCACCGAGCGTCAGGAACAATAGGACTTGGACGCTCGAGACCCAGGCGACCGTCCATCCGTACGACCGGATCTCCCGGTACGGCATGAAGCCACTGGCATCACCGCTGTGCTTGAGGAGTTCCCTCGCCTCTGCCGGTGTCGCTGTGCTGATGTCGTGGGTGTCGTCATCGGTTGTAATATCGTTAATAGTATCCATGTTGGCAAGTATACACGATTCTGTTATTGGTGCAAAGTAAGGTACGGTTCTTAATCGAGAACTTGATGAGGGGGTTTCTCGTCAACCGTTGTTGGAAGAAAGAGGTTCATGCATATGTTGCGTTCAATTTATCGTGTGGGAACAGTGTTGTTCTCCTTCGCCCTGGCCTTAGTTTTCGTCATGGCAGGATCAGAACTGCATGCCCAAGCGGCAGAGCCTGCAACGCAGGTTAAACAAGTATCGACATCCACCGAACCCACCGCTGGAGGCTATGTGCTCTCGTATTCGGACAATGAGGCGACCCGTTCGGCGACGGCGACTTTGAAGATCGGAACCAAGTACACCTTGGCATTGAGATCTCCGGACGTCCTCGTCATCAAAGACGGCCAAGACAAGACCATCGAAAGCCTTGCATCGTACAAGCAACAGCTCGAACAACGTTACCCCGAGGTCGCGGTTGGTGCGTGGATTCTGGCAACAGACCATGAGGCCACGATTACTATTTCTCAAAAACCGACGGCGACTGGGTTATATGGTGAGGAAAAAATCAGCGCCCCAAGTAAGGCATGGTACAACTGCATGGCCAATCACGGTATCGACGGGGGCATTGGCCGGTGCTGTGGCCGGATGTGGCGCGTCAGCAGAAATTGGCTGCATCGAAGGCGTAGCCCCCGAGCGGTCTGTTCGGTGCGGTTGGCGGAATCGTTACAGGAGTGTGGGACTGCAGAGGCAAGTGGTGAACTGCAATCATAAACCTTCGTTTGCTCTATGATCGAGGCACTCCGACTGAGGAGATTAGCCAGATTCTCTAAGTTAGATTCAAATCGTTTTGAATTTCTGGTCTCACAATTAACGTCTCGGCGTGACCGTCTGAATAGGAGAAGCGACAAATGTTGATACTGGTCTAACGGTTCTTCTTAAATACGATCATGACTGCATCCATAGATGGATGCAGTTGACCGATGACTTCTGATGAGCGTTGCAAGCTTTTAAACGCTGCGATTCCTAATATCTTCAGATCGATCTTGATGCATCCAGCAGGCGACGGACGTGACGATGATCGGCGGAAAGCGCTAAGTCTACTGTGTTCTGTTTGGTAATTTATTCATTGATGCCATATAAGAGTTTGAGTTTGCTGGCGTTAAGTTCATTCTGTCTTTATGAGTCGGCTCCTACTGGAATCTAAATACCTTATTGAGGAATGATTTATTGTCCTCAATGGCACATGGAGCACGAAGTTGTCGTGTATCCAAATTCCGCTCTAACAGCTAGACGATACGAAACCGATTGATGACCATTTCAGCGTTGGGAGATGAGCAATGACTTAGAGGAGGTGACAGTATCTCATGCTCAGATCGACGATGATGCACTTGATATGCCTGCTATCAGAAAGAAAATCGTAACCCTCAAGGTAAACAATAATGGCTTGGACTGCCGGCCTGTATACGTCGCCATGAGACTGTGAGATTCTGTATAACAACAAATAAATCATATGTGACGACCAGTTGACCGGGATTTATCAAGGCTCAGATTCTCTGGAAGTCGTTTATAGGAATCCCAACCACTGTGTGGACAACATTCCCTGTCGCCTCCCACAGCACTAATCGAGTTTGTTCTTGGACTGATTCTCCAGTCTCCGCCACCCCCCTTACAAGCCCATGATTACCGGTGTATACACGCGGTCTGGCCAGAAAGAACTGACTACACTGGATTTCCGGATGCGATTTGCTTCACATATGAATTATGCAGCCTGTTCGATGCTCTCAAAGGATGGCTGCTGCAACAGCCACTCCTTGAGAACCATCACATGGTTGTGCTCGGTATCCTTTGCCGCGTACAACAGCAATATGTCCTGATCGCGAATGATGTGCGAACAATTACGAGCAAATTCAGCCGCCTCGTCGCTCGCATCCAATTCACTCATATAGCGGTTACGGAACTCTTCGAACCTCTCGGCCTTATGCCCAAACCATGTACGCAGCGGTGTTGAAGGAGTAACCTCCTTCGCCCACAAATCCAAGCGAAGCCTATCTTTCTTCATGCCACGCGGCCATAGACGATCGACAAGTATGCGATACCCCTGTGTATCCGGATCCAAGGAATAGACTCGCATCATAATCATCGAATGCTTCATGTTTCACACTCCCCTGATGACCGTTATAACCATCACGCACTGACAAATCGCTTACGCCCCCAACGCTTGTCAGCAACCATGAGAGGACGCGTGCCTAGTCGCTCGTTTCCTTGGCGTCTCGCGCCGGAGTGATCATCGTCAGCATCATGACGGAGGCCTCGACAGCCTCCACCGCATGCGGCAGACGCGTCGGGAAATACGCCAAGCCACCAGGTACCAGATCGACCGTTTTGCCCGACGCGGTAACCTTCAGATGGCCGGACCCGGCCTGTACGAACACCGGCATCGCTGCGGTATGCTCACTCAGAACCTGCCCCGCATCGAAGGAGAACAGCACGACATTGCCGCCAGCATGCTCCATGATCGTGCGAGACACCGTGGCCTCGTCCTGAACCTTGACCAATGACGAGACATCGCCAATGAATCCAAGCCCCCCCGTCTCACCGTGCTCATCAGAAATTATATTTCCCTTTCGGTATTAGCGTGCTCTTATTCTCGTGACGGATAATCCTTCACCCCAGCTTATGGGCGACGATGGCTATGCCATTGATATGCTTCTTGTATTTGGTGAAAGTACGCTTCATAGTGAGAACCCGACTTCTCGCCTGACTGTCCTTGAGGAGGTTCTTCACAATGCGCAACACCCCAATGATTCCTTCATCCGCGATATTGCGTTTCATGTTCAGCAAGGCCATCGGTGCCGCATCAACCCAGTCAACCTCGAAACCGGCATCCTTCAGTAATGCCGTCCACTCGGCTGCGGTCAACGGCCTCGCACTCACCTTGATGGACTGAGCCAGTTCCTTGCGGATGGCATTCTTCACCTTCGTGTCCAAGGTGTCGGGCTGCAGCCCGAGCTCATGAATGGCATAGCGCCCACCTGGACGCAGCAGGCGGGCGGCCTCGGCAATGATCTTCTGCCTGCCACGGTCGGACTGCATTGTCAGCATTGCCTCGCCCACGACCACGTCGGCGCTTGCCTCGGGCAGACCGGTATCGCTGGCATTCGCCGTGATGCAATGCCCTCTACCAGCGACGATCTGGCCGACGATTGCAGCCGCCTTGGGATCCTCATCGACGCCAATATAACTGGCCGGCGAGTGCCCCAGGATCTCCGTCGCGGTGCGACCAAGACCCGGAGCAAATTCGACCACATCACCACCTTCCGCCTTGGCATGGTCAAGCATATGCTGTGTCAATTCCAGTCCACCCGGCCTGAGCACGCGCTTGCCGAGGCGAGCGAGCAGCCAGTGCCCGGGAAGGTGTGCGGAGTCGCGCTCCGAAAAAGGCAGCTCATCACCGCTAAAGTCTTCAGCATGACGTTCTGATGTAGGTAAAGAATTGGTTCCCATGCGTCACACTATAATGAGCCCTGACAAGACACTCCAGATACCTGATGCGGATAAAGGCAGGGCGGAACCATCCACTGACTGACCGCTGAGTAACCGAATAATTATGGACTGGACTGGAGATCACTTCGAAATCTGATACCAGCCACGTGCGCGCGAAGCGATTGATTCAAGAAAACATGGGCGATCCAAAGATGCGAATCTACTCGGTGCCATGCCTTTTCCCTGCATGAGCCGACAACCCGCAACCGCACGACACGGCGTCATGGCAAGATCCCTCGTTCCAGTGCGATGGCGGATCCACGAGCCACGCTTACTTTACAAACACTATATCTTGTGTCGAAAAAAATACCATCACTATATATAGTGGTTTCGATACAACGATAAAGACGAAAGCGTGAAACGGTGAATGATAGGTTTGTGGTAGAACTTGCAGATGACGCCATAGCAAAAGTCGTCAAGGATGTGCAACCTCACTGGGGGCCGCTCGGCTGGGTGACCTACAAGCGCACATATGCGCGTTACGTCGATTCCCAGCAGCGTACCGAGAATTGGGATGAGACAGTCAAGAGAGTCGTCGAAGGCAATATCAACCTTGACCCTCGCCTGCGTGCGTTACGTGGCAAGAAGAACAGAAGCTCTGAAGATATCGCACTCATAGCAAGTCTGCAGGAGGAGGCAATGCGCCTCTTTTCCCTCATCTACGGCTTGGGGGCCACTCCCTCTGGACGCAATCTTTGGGTAAGCGGCACTACGTATCAGAGTGAACATGGGGATGCCCTCAATAATTGTTCGTTTTACGCACCAAGAGTTAACCTACACAGCTATCACCATAGGCAATCGAATCAACCGTGGTTGTTGATCCATGCTCTAGGAGAATGGTCGAACTGATCCAGATCGGCGGGCGTGGGCGGCAGCCCACGATTCATCTCCCCCGCCCGTGCCGGTACTTCGAGATCTCAGGCGGAGATTGATCTGTCGTGAGCCGCTTGGCCTCCGCCTTGAGTTCCTAACGTAGGTAACTGGCGGTCTTCTTTAATTTGGACTTGTCACTGCCTTTGGTCTGGTAGCCGTAGCGTTGGCGCTGCCGCTCGTATTCGCTGTCGCTCAATGCCTGGTATACGTTCGGTGTTGTGGAATCATCATGACCACCGGGCTTGAAGCCGATGGAGGGTAGGAGCCGACGATCCTGCTCGGGAGGCAATGGCTGGGCTATCTTGTCGAACATGGCTTCCAGCTTGCTATGGTCCACGTTCTCGTGGGCGATGAACGAGGCAATGTCGTTCTCTCGCTTGGATACCTGCGACCAGTCCAGGCCCCAACCGGCGTCACGGGCTATCAGCGTCCAGAAGACGCGCTGCGCGCGGCCGTTGCCCTCACGGAAGGGATGCAGGGTGTTGAAGTTGTCGAAGTTGACGGCCAGACGCTCGATGAACCGGCCGCGATCCAAGCCTTGCAGCATATGATCATCGCGCAGCGTCGTCTCGGCGTATCGCACGCCCGTGGTGAACAGTTGCAAGGGTTGGAAGACGCTGCCACCGCCCTTGCTCATGTCGATGGTGCGGATCCGTCCCGCCCACTCGTACACATCCTGGAACAGGAAATGATGGATCCACTGCAACTGCTTGACCGTCCCCTCGGCAGTGAGTGGTGTCTTTTGCAATTGCAGGAATCGGAACGTGACCCAATCATTCTCAGCGGCATTCAACGCCTGCCCGCTATGGGCGTTGACCAGGTTGCGCAGCACACCGGTGCCAGGAATCAGATACGGGTCAACGTCGCTCATAGGCTGCTATGCATGGCATATCGTTGGTTCAACCGGTCGAGCAAACCCTGCAAGTCAATGGATCCATCCACATACTCTTGCGCGTCTCGATGGAAGGCGTCGGTGACGCGCCCGCCTTCAAGCTCGGCGGAATGCATGCCGTCACGCAACGCTAATGCTCGTCGTGTCCTCTCATCCATTGAACCCTCCCTTACTCGTACCTTCCATTATCCCACAATCAGCGGTGTTTCACCTTGCCGCGCACTGGGTCAGGAGATTCACGGTCTGCGTCTTCTCCGCACTGCTCATGGTGAGCCGATACTTGTGCTTGATGTAGGCTCTTTTGGCCATGTAGTCGCAATGCCAGGCCGTGTTGTCGGGCAGCCATACCGGGCTGCTTGACACATCCCAGTCCACGCCGGCGGCCTGCAACACGTCTGGATCGTTGTAATAGGAGACCCGCTCCCCCGCCCTGGACGACCGCCACAGGCCCGACGCCCAGGCATCCTGCACGGCCACGACATGATCGATCTGCACCAGCATGCTCGTCTTCTCACCCTTCACGAAATACATGCTCTCACTCGTATAGGGATCCTGGAGGTCGCCGGACTGCATCTTGCAATACCGGTTCATGACCACGTTCGTCATATCCCTTTTCAACACGTAATCCCTGGTCGTGCCATACCCGCACAGACTGCTGCTTCTCTGCCAGTCACCGAACTGGCTGTCACGGCTGTACCCCGGCAAGATGAGGCGTGGCCACACTCTCCTGCCGCGCATACCGCAAAGCCGTCGCATAGGACACGGGAGCCTTGAACGCCGAGGCGAAGGAACCAGACGCAGACGGCGACGAGGCAGAGGATGACGTGGCGTTGGCCTGAGCGGAACCGGAGTCGGCGGTGATATTCCTGCCATACCCCCCAGGCCGCGAACACGGCCATAACAACCAGCGTCGCCAGCCAGGGCACTGATCCTCGCGCCGGCCGGCGCGGATAGTAGCGTCTACTCATCGGACTTACCATCCTTATGCAGTCGATCCCAGTTGAGCACGTCATAGCCCAGGCTCGTCTCACTGCTGAACACCACAAGCTTCAGCTTGCGCTTGTTCCCCTTGGCCTTCGCCGGGCTGCCCCCGGCCATGACGAACGAACCCTTGCACAACGGATCCACGGGTGCGGCAGCGAGGTTCTTGATGTATTCCTTCGTCTTACCCCTGGCTTCCAACTCCACATACTCGGTGGCCGCGCCCGTATGGTTCACCGCCACCGTCAGCCACACCACCTCGTCATACATCCCATCAGCAGCAGGAAACCGCTGCACGCGAGGATCCGTCGCCAGATTGCCCGCCACATACACAAAGTCACCAGACATGAAAGCCATGGTCGCCTCACCTAACAGATTTATCGCTTTATGTCTTTATTCTAGCAATATTAGTGTTTTTATGTAATTCTGTTTCTCTGTCTTTATTGCATTGTTGCTTAGTTCTTTATCTCTATGTCTATCCATTCCTCAATGATTTTCGTCATGGGTTTGCCTGTTCTTACCGATTCCATCTTCAGCTTCCGATGCTTGCTCACCGGAAGGTACAGACTGATCTGCTGCGTCTTCTCCTTCGTCTCGCCGGTCCTGTCAATGAGCACGTCGGTGAGCTTCTTCGTTGCCTTCTTATTCAGATCTATTGCCATGATTCTTGCTTTCTGTCTTTATTGCTAATGTCTTTCTGCATTTATGTTTTTGTTGCTTATTGGCGGAAGGCGGCCATTACCTCGTCCACGGCTTCCTTGTACCCACTGTCTGCCGGGATGGCATTGGTGCCGATGGCTCGCTTGATGCTTTCTCTTGCCTTGATGTAGGAATCCAGGCGAGATAGCCCGGCTTCCTTGATGCGTTTCTCGCATTGACGCCACTCGACCGTGCGATCATCCACGCGCGTGACCAGCACCGTCATGGGCTTATCGACCGCCTCTGCCGTTTCCAGTGCTCGGGTCACGTCCAGTTTGCTTGGCTGTGTGGTGATGATGACAAGATCAGCCGCCGAGATTGCCGCTTGAATGATCTCGGCTTGCGAACGGGGGGGGTGTCGATAAGCACCCAGTCGGCGTCTGATACGGGTGGTTCATCTACTTCCTTCATGTTTGCGCTGTGCACGAGAAAGGGGAGAGGCGTCCCGTTTTTCTGTGCCATCTTTTTCCAGTCCGTAGCCCCTCCGGAAGGGTCGGTGTCCCTAACTTCCACCTTTTCCCCTCTTGCGGTCAGGATACCGGCGAACATGAGGGCGCTTGTGGTCTTCGCCGCGCCGCCCTTGGTGTTGGCGAAGGTGATGAAGTGTGCCATGACTATGCCTTTCTGTCTTTATTGCTTATGTCTTTATTGTAGCACTAATTATTGCTTGCAATAAAACGGTTATTATTGTTGGCAGCTATTTCAAATAATCCCTTACTCACCGCGTTGAATGCTATCCGAAACCAATCGAATCAACTTTGTTGTTGATTCGTGCGGCAGTGCCGAGGGCATGGTCGAGCTGATTCAGCTCGGCGGGGTAGAGGGGCGGCAGTCCCTCATGCAAACATCAGAACAACCTTTGCAAACATGATTTCGTGTGCTCTATATGTTTTATGGCCTTTCGCTGTTTGGTGTGGGTGGGCTGGTTATATGGTGACGGTGGCTAGGTCGAGCTTGCCGCAGGTCAGGTAGATCATCGTGGAGAAGTAGTCCATGTTGCGCAAGCCGCGGACTCGGGTTTTGATGTGTTGGATGATGCCGTTCAATCCCTTGAGGATCGCGTTGGTGCACCGGTGGTCGAAATACGTGAGGATGTCCTGCCAGTGACGACGGATCCGGCGGGCGAGGGTTTTCATGGGTTCCAGACGGGAGTGCATCATCCACGAGCACAATGTCTGGAACCCGGCTTCGGCCTGCATCCGGCTCGTGCTGGTGGCGTAGATGTCCTGGAGGGTCTCGCGCATCTGGCAGGCGCGTCCGGTCTTGACCCGTTGTTTCTGCAGGTTATGCTTGGTCTCCAGCTGGAGCCCGGTCAGGCCCTCCTCGTTGCGCAGCCACAGGTATTTCGTGCGCCTGAGCAGGGGGTTGCGCCCGGCCTGCGTCTTGCGGACCTTGTCGACGGCCTCGTTGGCGTGCTTGATCACATGGAACTTGTCGATCACCTTGGCGGCGTTGGGCAGGTGTTCGCGGATGCCCTTGGCGAACCCCGGGCTCATGTCGCAGGTGACCGGTGTCACCCGGTTCGGGTCACCGTTGTGGTCCATGAAATCCAACGCGAACCGTTTGACGGTGTTCGCGTCCTTGCCGGGCACCACGCAGATCACGTTGCGCTCCGCCGGATCGGCGACCACGGTGATGTACCGGTGGCCTTTGCGGCTGGTCTCGTCGATGCCGATCGCCTCCACGCCCGTGTAATCCTCGTACAGGCGGGCCTGGTCCACATCATGTCTGATGAACCGCCACAATCTCGTGTCATGTTCGCCGACCTGCTCGGCTATGTCCGCGACCGGCTGGCTTTTCGCCAGCTCCACGACCATCGCCTCGAACAACAGCGTGAACCCCCTGCCTGGACGGGCCCACGGCACCGGCACCGCACGCACGCCGTGCTCGGGGCATGATACGCGCGGCACGCCCGCGTGGATGAACGCCTTGTACTGGAAGAAGTTCAAGTGCCGCCACACCCGGTTCCTGACATCATGCATCGGGCACGCCTCCCGCCCGCACTCCGCATGCGGGCAAGAAAAACTCGAGCCGGGCTCGAATCCGATCGTGATGTGCAATTCGCGTCTGCCGCCCTCCCCGTCACGCAACTCCACACCCGAAACCCTCCAGGGATCAGGCAACTGCAAGGCGGCGGTGAACAACAACGTGGTATCCATACCCCCAAACTACCCGCCAGCCACCTCCACCCGACCAGCCCACCCACACCAAACAGCGAAAAGCCCATCATTTTTTCGGAAAGAAAAACCACCCCGCGATACACATATTGCATGACACAACATGATAAAATTATTACTAAACACGTTTAGTCATCAGATTGCAAGGAGGTAGGTTTCCATGGCTACGATCAGGGAGATCGCGGAAAAGACGGGCTTGTCCCAAGCGACCGTATCGAGAGTGCTCAGCGACGATCCGACATTCTCGGTGAAGGAAACCACCCGGCAGAAGATTCTGAGTGCCAGCTTGGAAATGGGCTACGAGAGCGTGCCCCAATACCAGCGCATCACCATACCCCAGCGCATCGCCATACTGAACAACGTTATTCCGGACAAGGGATTGCAGGACGCATACTTCGACGAGCTCAGATCGTCGTTGTACAGATACGCCGAGGACGAACGCATGAGCGTGACCGAATACCACGAGGTGAGCGATCTGATCGATGAGCGGACCAAGTACGCGGGCTTCATCTCGATTGGTCCCGCCCCGTTCGAAGGGGACCTGCTGCGTCGGCTGCATGCGGCTCTCCCCCATTGCGTGTTCATCGACATCAATCCGGCACCGAACCTGTTCGATTCCGTCCAGCCGGATCTGGAACAGACCATCCTGGACGCGCTGGACGCACTGATGGATGCCGGGAACCGCCGTATCGGCTTCATCGGCGGGTCCGGCAACATCATGGGAGACCATGAATACCCCGAGGATCCGCGCGCATTCGCGTTCCGCAGTTGGGCCGTCCGGCTCGGTCTTGATATCGACGGCCTTGTCCTGGACGAGGGGCCATTCACCATGGATAACGGCCGCATGCTGGGAGAAAGGCTCGCAAGCGAGCATGCCAACGATCTTCCCGACGCTCTAATCGTTGCGGCCGATCCACTCGCAGTAGGGGTCCTACAGGCGTTCTCCGCAGCCGGAATCCTTGTTCCGCGGGACATTCGGTTGATCAGCATCAACAACCAGGAAATCGCGAAATACACATCACCGGCGCTTTCCTCGTACGATATCGACAAGGATGAACTGGCCAAGGCGGCCGTGTTCATGCTTTCGGAGGCGTTGTCGACGAAGCACGTCGTAAACCGGCATATGAGGATTTCGACCAAACTAGTCGTCAGGGACAGCTTCGTGCCGTCCAAGCACTGACATGGCGCAATGATGGGAAAGGCCGTGGATTCCCGCTCCGGGGGATCCACGGCCTTTCGCTTCCTGATATGAAGAAGGGGCATGGTGGCTGGAAACATGCGAAATGACGTCATGCCCCTTCAAGACACCGCCGTAGGCATGCACCAGCGCCTTGTGGCAGTGTCTTTCCCGACATCGCGCGAAGGAGATGCGCGGCGTCGGGAAAGAGTTGGTCCGGCCCGTCGCGCAAGGACCGCCGTCAGATCAGTTCGAGATCAACGTCGAGGCTGATCGGCCGGTCGGCGGGAATCTGGTATTGCGGGTGTACCGGCGACATCCAGGAATCGTCGCCGCCAACGCCCATCTGGGCGGCGAGCACGCGCAGGAACATATGCTTCGGCACGGGCAGCTCGTCCTGATGCTGCGCCTCCTCGAGCATGAAGCTCGAATACGGCTGCAGGCTCATCGCGAACGGGTCCGCCCCGGCCGCGCGGTTTACGCGCAGGCCATGGCCATGCCCGTCGGTGATCTCCGCCCAACGTACCTCTTCATGATTGCCGGTCTCCTGCGGCATGAGGTACGGCGCGTGGTCGGCGAACGCGTCGGTGCTCCAGATGCCCAGCTTGGCGTGCTTGCGATCCCGGTACGTCTCCTCCGGACCGACACCGAAGAAACGCAGCCTGGAGTATTCGACCGGCAGCGCCCATTCGATGCCGAAGGCCGGCATGGTCGGCAGTTCGCCTTCTTTGCCCGGATAGTTGACGCGCAGGTTCACACGGCCGGTGGTGTCGGCGGTGTAGGCAACCGTCACCCGGGTGCGTTGCGGGGTGGCCAGCTCGTACACGTAGGTCGCCTTCAACGTATCGTCGTCGACCTGTTCGATCTCGTTGCCCACGCAACGGGCGTAACGGCCGGCGCCCAGCCACTGGACGCGTTCGAAGCCGTGGCCGGCGCCGCGGTCGTTGTCGGTGAGCGCGCGGAACGTGGTAATCGTCGGACGGCGAAGCACGAATTCACGGCCGTCGAAGGCGTAGGAGACCATGCCGCCCTGGGTGCGGGAGAACAGCATTTCGCGACCGGAACCCTGCACGCCGGCGTTCCAACGTCCGACGGTCACGACGCCGTCTATGGGCTTCTTGGCTTCCGCCATCGGTCTCATACCGTCGATGACGGCCTGTCCGAACGACAGCTCGTAGCCCGCCGGGGCCCAATCGGTCGGCTCGGCGAGACGTTGCGAGACCTCAAGCACCAGCTCCTTGGCATCCGCGCGATACTGGTCTACAGGCCAGTCGATTGCGAAGGATGCTGTCTCGTTCGCGGGGACATCGAAACGGCGGTCGGACTGCCATACCGGTTCGCCATCGGCCAGCACGCGCAACGCGAACACGTAGCCACCTGTCGAAGTGAACAGGTTGTCGTTCCTGACGACCACGCCGCTCTCGGTTACGTCCAAGTGCACGTTGGCGTACAGCTGCTTGACTTCCTGCGCTTTCGGCGTGGGACGGCGGTCGGCGAACACCAGGCCGTCACCGGAGAACTCGTAGTCGCTCGGCCTGTCGCCGAAGTCACCGCCGTAGCACAGACGCTCGGTGCCGTCCGACTGCCTGGCGAGAATCGCCTGATCGATGAAGTCCCAGATGAATCCGCCCTGATAGTGCGGGTAGCGTTCGAGTGCGGTGTATTCGTCCATGTTGCCCACGGAGTTGCCCATCGCGTGCATGTATTCGCACAACAAGTACGGTTTCTTCGGATCGTTCTTCAAATATTCCTCGACCGCGTCGGCATGCACGTACATGTGGGTTTCGATGTCGCTCACGTCATCGTAGTCACGGTTGTGGGTCACGCCTTCGTAGTGCACCGGACGGTTCGGATCGATGTCGTGCGCGTGCCGGTACATGGCGCGGAACACGTCTCCCGCATACGATTCGTTGCCCAGCGACCAGATCAGGACGCTCGGATGGTTGTAGTCACGGCGCATCATGCTGTTGACGCGGTCCACGCAGGCGCCTTCCCACTGCGGTTTGCTGCCCGGAACGGCGGTCTCCTCGGTCAGTACATCGCCCGGCAGGCACCAGCTGCCGTGGGTCTCGAGATTGGTCTCGTCAATCAGGTAGATGCCGTATTCGTCGCACAATTCGTACCAATAATCCTGGTTCGGATAGTGCGATGTGCGGATGGCGTTGATGTTGTGCCGCTTGCAGAACATCACGTCGTCGATCATGTCCTGCTTGGTGATGGCGCGACCTCGTTTGGCGTCGAATTCATGGCGGTCGGCGCCCTTGAAGACGATGCGCCTGCCGTTGATGGTCATGATGCCGTCTTCGATGCGGAAACGACGGAAGCCGATTCTCTGCACTGCCACTTCGACGATGTTGCCGGCATGGTCGATGATGATGACATCAAGCTCGTAGAGAGCCGGATTCTCGGCGCTCCACGGAGTGAGGTCCTGCAAGGAGCCTGAAGAAATCGAGGTCCGTCCGTCGACGCAGTGGGCGGTCTGCCAGACCACGTCGCCATCGGCGTCCTTCAGGGTCGCGGAGATGGTGGCCGCGTCGGCGGCGTTGCGCAAAGACAGAACGGCGTCGAAGGAGGCCGTACCGGTCTTGGCGTCGTAGTCCGTCTCGATCTGCATGTTGTCGATGTGCACGTGCGGCTGTGCGGCGAGTTCCACGGAACGGAACAAGCCGTGCAGCCGCCAGAAGTCCTGGTCCTCCAGCCAGGAGGCACTTGAATACTCGTAGCAGGCCACCGCCACGACGTTCTCGCCGTCGTGCAACAGGTCAGTGACGTCGAATTCGTTCGGCGTGAACCCGTCCTCGCCATAGCCGGCGAACAGGCCGTTGACCCACACGTAGATTGCGGTCGCCATGCCATGGAACACGATGGAGACGGTGCCGCCTGCGGCCTTGGCGCCGGCCAGTCGGTCGGAGACCGTGAATTTCCTGCGGTAGAGCGCCACATGGTTGCTTTCCGGCACGTTCGGTTCGAGCGGGTTCTCGTGGCCGTCCCACGGGTACTGGACGTTCACGTACTTGTGGTTCATCAGACCAGCCGTCTGCAGGTGTCCCGGAACCTGGATGCGTTCGAATGCGGAGTCGTCGAAGTTTTCGGCCACGAACAGCTCCTCATGGAAGTCGATGTCGGAGGCCTGCACCACCTCCACCCGCCATTCGCCGTCGAGGCTCTGCCTGAGATCCGAACGTTCATCGCCCTGCGGCATATGCGCGTAATAGCGATGTTCCGAATGTGCCGGCACGCGGTTGACCGCGAAGATGGTGGGGTCGGTGAGCCAAGCTTCCGAGGCGTTCCCCACGCAGGTCTCTTCTGTCATGATTCCTGCTTTCCTTTAAACATTACGTCGTTGTCAATGTATCCAAGAGCGCTAAACTCTTTTACTTGGATAATAAACCTTTATTACTCGTAATGCAAATCATGTTTTAGCTTTATCTTACTGACAATATTCAAACGATTGCATGTCAGGACAGTTTCCCTTTCCGTCATATCACATCAGTCGCAACACACTTTCGATACGCCGCGAAAGGCAAACGTTACTAATGTTTTTTACTTTTTTCCGTAAACATCGTATACTCTAGTCTCGAGGTCAATGGGTGATCTTCACTCCGACTCTTCTAAGGAGAAAAGCAATGAGCAATGCAACCACCACAGCGGACGATGAGGTCCGTCGCGGAAAGCTCGGCCAACGCATCTCATACGCATGCGGCAACCTCGGCCAGTCCGCCTTCTACAACGCGCTCAGCACATACTTCATCGTGTATGTGACCAGCTGCCTGTTTTCCGATGTCGACAAGGCCGTTGCGGCTAAACTCATCGGCATCATCACCAGCCTCGTCGTGATCATCCGCATCGCGGAGATCTTCATCGATCCGCTGTTGGGCAATATCGTCGACAACACCACCACCAAGTGGGGCCGTTTCCGCCCATGGCAATTCATCGGAGGCCTGGTTTCGTCCGTGCTGCTTGTCGTGATCTTCTCCGGCATGTTCGGCCTGGTCAACGTGGACCAGACTTGGTTCATCGTGCTGTTCGTCATCACGTTCATCGTGCTCGACGTGTTCTACTCGCTGCGCGACATCTCATACTGGGGCATGATCCCGGCACTGTCCTCCGACTCGCACGAGCGCTCCACCTATACCGCGCTCGGCACTTTCACCGGCTCCATTGGCTACAACGGCATCACCGTCGTCGTGATTCCGATCGTCACCTATTTCAGCTGGATGTTCACCGGCTCCCACACGGGAAACCAAAGCGGCTGGACTTCCTTCGGCATCATCGTGGCGCTGCTCGGCATCCTGACCGCGTGGACCGTCGCGTTCGGCACCAAGGAGAGCCAGAGCACCTTGCGCTCCAAGGCCCAGGATAACGGCGGCCCTCTCAAGGCGTTCAAGGCCCTATTCCAGAACGATCAGCTGCTGTGGGTCGCCCTGAGCTACCTGCTGTACGCCATCGCCAACGTGGCCACTACCGGCGTGCTGATCTTCCTGTTCAAGTTCGTGCTCGACAATCAGGCGGCCTACTCGGTCACCGGCATCATCGCACTGGTCGCCGGCCTGATCATGGCCCCGCTGTATCCGATTCTGAACAAGCGCATTCCGCGCCGCTGTCTGTACATCGGCGGCATGACCTCCATGATCATCGGTTACATCCTGCTTGGCATCTTCGACGATAACATGATTATGGCGTTCGTCGCGCTCGTCCTTTTATACGTGCCGAGCACGCTCATTCAGACGACCGCCATCCTGTCCCTGACCGACTCCATCGAATACGGCCAGCTGAAGAACGGCAAGCGCAACGAGGCGGTCACCCTGTCCGTGCGACCGATGTTAGACAAGATCGGCGGCGCGATGTCCAACGGCATCGTCAGCTTCGTCGCCATCGCCGCAGGTATGACCGGGAACGCCACCGCGGCCGACATGACCTCCTCCAATATCACCACCTTCAAGACTTGCGCCTTCTATGTGCCCTTGGCCCTCATCGTCCTAAGCCTGCTGGTGTTCTGCTTCAAGGTCAAGATCGATGAGAAGATGCACGCCAAGATCGTCAAGGAACTCGAGACCAAGATCGCCTCCGGCGAGATCGTCGACGAGGAAGCGCGGACCGCGGAAATCGTCGAAGCCATTGACGAAGAGACGAAACCCATCAAGGAATGACGGAATGGTGCGATAGAGACCCCACCTCTATCGCAGTAGGAGAAGGCCCGTCCAAGGTCCAACAAGACCTTGGACGGGCCTTCTTCGTTATCCGATCGCGAGGATCTCGTCAAAAAACTCCGACAATCCGAAAGCTTCCATCGCTCCTCGAAGACATGCCGTGCCGAATCTCGCCTTCAACACTTCACGGTTCCGCCGGATTCCCGTGTCCGGCAGCTGATCTCGTTCGCCTTTCCGGTATAGAGGGGTTTCTCGCCGCCTGTGCGGATAAACCCAACTCGTCGATTTCATACTTCTTTCTGTCCGGCACAGTCATTACACCCAAAAGAAAGTCAGTAGATATGTTGAGGGCTTTTGCGATGCGGATGATATTTTCCTCGCAGGGTTCGTCTGTTTTTCCGCTCGGAAAACGACTGAGAAGGCTGTCCTTGCAGCCGATTTTGTTGGGCAAGTTCCATCCGGGAAACATTGCAACGCTTCATCAAATCGGAAAGCCTTTGCCGGACATTGCCGGGTAGGAATACAGTCTCCATCCATCAGGCGAATATTCGACGATCTTCGAACATCTCCTCAATCTGCTTCGCGATCCATTCGGGCAATAGTGGTTCCTTCTTTTCCGCATCAGGACGTTGACCCACGGAAAGGACCGGCGGCTTCCCGGTCAGGTGTACCTCACGATTCGCATCCCGAATCGGAGCCGGCTTGAATGCGGTCGCGGAATGGAGCAGAGATTCCAGTTCCTTCGCGAAAGGCGCGTCGCTGACCCTGTACTTGCGCACAAGCCTAGACACGTACATGCGAAAATCATTCGGTTCCCCGTCAAGTCCGAATTTGACGAGCTGGACAATTCCATTGCTAGATTCCGGATACTGTTCCGTGATGTTCAATCATCATGCATTGGTATTTCAGGACATGGGGAAACCCGTGGCACGTTTTTCTTTCGCTCAGACGAAAAATGTGCCGGACCGATAGGTCGCCCCTATGATCGTCGGCATCCCCCCCGCCAGATGAACCTACGCAATCACCGTCGATGGTTCGTGCCGGAGTATGTTTCGTATCAGGGCGCTCATGTCGCAGACCGGCAGATAGCGGGTGACGATGGTCCAGATGATCGCAACCTCGATCAGTCCGACGACGACGGTCACGGTTCCCCATACAAGTTGCATCCACAGTCGTGGGCCCATAGCCGCCCGACCGGTCACGCCGGCGATCACGACGAGGACGATGAGCGCCGATGTCAGTAGTGTGATGTCCCAATCGTGGAACCATTGGCTTGCCAGGACGAGCCAATGCGTGAGTGATCCGAGCAATCCGGTGATGGTTGCCATGTCCGCCGTCCTTTCCGGTTTCCGAGGTCCTTTCCTCCCCTTCCACATGCTTTACGGCCGATGCCGGCCGATTCGCGTCTACGTGGCCCGCTTAACAAGGAGACTGGCGGCTGGACGTTGCGGCATGGACGACGTGGACATCCCCGGATCATCGGGCTTATATCCGCAACCCGTTACGCGGCTTGTCGGAAGGCCTCCGTGATGGCTGCCATGCCGTTGTCTCTTCCGGTCTCGTCGACGTTTCCTCCGCATGATTGATGGCCGACATGTCCCGGCCTGCCGATGGCCGGTGCCGTCTGCCGGGGTTGACGACGCCGTCGGTGTGGTTGATCCGCCCGTCGAGGTTGGCCCAATGCTGTTCCTGCCTCCGCTTGACGTGGGCGGTCGCTCCCCCAGCGGATCATCTTCCTCGTCGACCTGCCACATGGCCCGGTAGACGACGACGTCGCGGAACAGGGTCGGGTCGTCGGCCGATGCTTCGAGTATCCGTCCGGTCCATGGCTGGTTTGAGGCTTGTGCGTCGCGGACGAGTTCGCCCACTTTCAGTTCGATGAGTCGTTCGTTCTGTCTTACGATGTCGAGTTCGCTGCCGTGCCGGCTGGCCCGGATGCGCGGGATGACGCCGGCACACCATTCCTCGTGGACGGTGCCGTTCACCCGGTCGAGCAGTCCGGCGTTGAGCCGTCCCGCGATGGTGGCGGCCCAGTCGGGTTCCACGGGCCGGCTTTGCCCTCTCATGCCGGGATTCTCCTTGAGGATCCTTCCCTCTTCCCTGCGTAGTTCACGCCATTGGGGGAACAGGCTCTGGTCGAAGCCCTTGACCGGCTGGCACAGGCCGTCGAGTATGGTCTTGACCGCGGGGATGCAGGAATGGTCCACGTCGATGGTGATCGCCTTGCCGTCGAGCGTGTCGGCGAGAGCGTAGGGAATGTCGCTGCGTTCGAGGATCTCCGTGACGTATCGCGCCTGTTCGGAGTCCCTGCTGACGTCCATGTCGATACGGTATGTGGTATCGTCCATCCGGTCGGGATGCAGAACCCTGGCGATTCGCGCTATCTTCCCGACGAGCTGGTCGAGGTCAAGCCGACGGCCTTTGAGACGGTCGGGGTCGAGCGGCTGGCCGATGATCGCGAAGGCGCGTTTCGCGTCGGTCATGTAGGCGCGTGACCAGACGCCGCGGAGCCATTCGTAGCTTGGGCTGCGGGTGATTTTGTCGACGGTTTTGGGATCGTGGCGTCTGGCGAGCATGGCGTTGAGGTGAGGGCCGGAGATGAGGCCGGCGGCGTAGTCGTGTTCGCACATGAGCCGTTTGAGGTTCATGCGGTCCGTCCGTTCACGTTCCAGGGTTTCGGTGGCGGTCGCAGCGTCGGGATGGTTGAGCAGGCTTGCTTTCATACGCGACATGGCGATGGCCTTGGGGTCCGTCTCGACGCCGGAGAGTTGGTGTCTGATCTTGCGTTGCTCCTCGTCCGGGCAGGCGTAGTAGAAGTGGTTCTCCTCCTTGCCTCTGCTGCCTGCGACGTATTGCAGGTTGCATGGGGTGTTCGCGTCGGACGGGAACAGTACCGCGCAACGGTCCACGGTCATGCCCTGGCAGCGGTGTACGGTGCAGGCGTATCCGGCTTCGCATCCCGTTTCGAGGAATTCCCGCGGGATCTCCCAACGGCTGCCGTCGGCCAGGCTTACGCATGAGACGTCCCGCCGTCCGACGTTTTCGATGCGGAACGTCATGCCGTTTTCTATCGTCCGGCCGTCATGGGATGTGACGTCGTCTTCGTTCTTCCTGCACACTATCTGGTCTCCTCGGCCGACGTCCAGGCCGTCGCGGAGCGCGAAGGTTTTGGCGGGGTCGGCTTCGCTTTGCCCTTTGGAACGTCGTTCGAGGATGAACCGTCTGTTGATGTCCCTGACCTGATCCCTGGTGCCGGCGATGAGCAGGGTGCTTTTGCCCTGGTCCTGCCATTCGATGCACTGGACGTAGGACTCCTCCTCCAATTGCACGTCCTCTCCCCAGTGGAGCCGGTCGTGGTCCACGTACCGTTGCACGAGCCGTTCGCATGAGGCGACGCTTTCGGGATCGGCGCGGTCGCCGCCTTTCCTGAGTTCGAGCGTCGCCCGTCCCTCGCCTTCCCATCTGCGGATGGAGTCCCTTCCGCCGTGGGGTCCCCGTCCCATTTGTCGGCCTTGGAGGTGAACCGCCACAGGCTTGAGAGCATCTGATACATGCCGTGCCGTTCCATCCAGCCGAGCATGCCGCCGGCTCCGGAGACGCTGTCGAGTTGGAGCGGGTCTCCGGTCAGGGTGACCTTGGCTCCCATGAGTTCGGCCATTCTTGATATCTGGGCCATGTGCCTGGTGTCGACCATGCCGGCCTCGTCGATGATCACGAGCTGATTCGGCCGGATGGAGTAGGTGCTTTCCTCGGCGAGGATCCGGCTCAGCCGCATGCGGCAGGCGAGTCTTTGGACCGGGTCGGGCGTCGACCGGATCTGCTGGTCGAGCACGGCGATGTCGCGTCGGTGTCGCTCGATCTGGTCGATGTCGTTGTGGTAGAGGAGTTTGGCGATGGTGATGCTGTTGCATCCAATGCTGTTCCTCAGTTCGCCGACGGCCCTGCGGCTGGTCGCCAGTCCCAGGACGCTGTCGGGACCGTATTTGGCGCGCCATGCGTCCGCCACCGCTCGCATGGTGGTCGTCTTTCCCGTGCCTGCCGGTCCGATGACCGCGCCGACCATCCTGGGATTGGACAATGCGTAGACAGCGGCTTCGAACTGGTCGGCGGCCAGCGGGTATCCTCCGTTCCGCCTGGCCTGCTCGTTCCATCCTTGCAGCCATATGCGGGCCTCGTCCACGGTGAATCCGGTGACGGCCGGCTTCCCGGCCTGTCCGATCATATAATGTTCGGCGTCGAGGATCTCCTGGCTGGTGTATAGGTCGAGCTTGTCGTCGTCGAACACGCTTACGCCGTTGCCGTTGGTGAGGGTGGGACTGTCCTTGGCGTCCTGCGGGATCCGGTATCTGCCGGGTGTGAATTTGACGCATCGTGCGAGGGCGAGGTCCGCGATCCGGTTGGCGACGATGATCCGCTGTTCGGGGTCGATGCGGACGCTTCTGAGGAGTCGTTCGGCTTCGGCCCTCACGTTGGTCTTCTTCCATGTGGTCCGGCCTTTGGATACGTTGCGGTAGGACAGGTCGACGAGTTCCCGTTCGAGTTGGAGGCCGTTCTTGCCCGTCCGGCTCATGTCGGCGATCTGGTCGAGCGGAGCCGGCTGATGTCCTCCTGGCAGGTGGAGTCGATGTGCAGCATGCTGGTCTTGCGGGAGTTGACGGTGTCCCACACGTGCCGGATGTCGATGTCGGTCGCCGTCTGCCCGAGTTTCTTCCACCAGTGTCGTTGTTTTTCCGCGAGGCTGGGTTGGATTTCCGGTTTCGCCTTCCTGGTGGCCTGCCATGCTTCCAGGTCGATCTGCGCGCGTCGTTGGAAGCTGACGGGCCGTCCGGTCTGGGCCTCTTCCTGTTGGACCCGCTGCTCGACCTGTTTCGCGATCTCACTGTGACGGCCGCCGAATGCCTCGATGAGTTCGGCGGGTACCCCGTCCACCTCGTTGATGACGGATTTGGTTCCCTGTTCGTTGACCTTGGTGGTCCAGGTCCATCCGAATCGTTGGGTGAGCAGGTCCTGGAGGAGGTTCTCGTGGATTTCGGAGATCTCGACCATGCTGGAGTACAGTTTCCTGCCGTCGAGCGCGGTCCATACCCCGTCAGAGCTTCTGCGCACGCGGTTGGATATGGTGATGTGCTTGTGCGGTTGCGGGTCGCCGTCACGGGTGTCGAAATGGTCGAACACGAATCCGGCGACGCCGTCGCATGCCACGGATGCGACCCCGCCTTGCCCCGCCCGCGTCGAAGCGTATTCGTCTTCGAGGTAGGCGATGGTCATGTCCGTGGCTTTCTGGAGGCATTCGTCGATGCCCCTGCGTGTTTCCGCGTCGCCGAACGCCCATAGGATGCTGACGCTTTTCGGCTGTCTGGTGGTGTAGTCCCAGCCGGCGACCGGCGGTTCGCCGTCGTCGCCCTTGGTGAGTTTCACGTCGCCCAGGAATCTTCCCGTTGACGGGTCACGACTGTCGTTGATGAGGCTGCGGACCGTTTTCGACGATGCCGTCCGTCCGACGGAGCCTCCCAGGAGTTCGGCGCCGGAACCTATCCACCGTCCGGGCGGGTTGCCCTTCGCGGTGTAGTATCCGCTTGGTCCCGTGCCGACCGTAGCCCCGTCCGCGTCGAGTGCCTCCATGATGTCGTGCAGCGTGTATTCCGCGTTCGCGAGTTTGGTGAGGTTCATTGCCATGTCGTTTCCTCTTTGCGCAGTTCGTCGATGTAGCCTCCCTTGGGCGCGTCGTCGATCAGATCCCTGTCCGACGTTGCGGCCAGTCTGAGCAGGAGGTCCGCATTGTCGCGGAACGTCTGTTTGAGCCTGCCGGCCTGTTCGCCCAGGGTTCTTTCGTGTTCCTTGCATGCCCTGATGCGTGTCCTGAGGTCCTTCGTCTCCTTCTTCAGCCGTTGGAGATGCTCCATGCCGGCCCGCTGCCGGCCGGCCTCCCGCACGTTCCTTCTCTCACGGTACCGTCGCTGCCGGCATCGGCGGCTGCAGTATCGCGGCACGGGTCCCCTCCTGGGCTTGCACACGGGCCTGCCGCACACCTCGCATACGCCCGCGATGGTCCTGTCGCCGGCACGCCACGCGCCGCGACGGCATTTGCCCGAACAGTATCCGTCCTCCCATACCTGCGTATGCTTCCCGCAATGCCTGCAGATCCCGTCTATCCGATGTACCGCCATCTGTCCTCCCTTCGAATCCGGATCCTTGCCGTGTCGTCACTTGAACCGCCACGGGCCCGGATCCCATTGTCCTCCGACATGGTCCTCGGCCCATAGCCGCTGCAGCGCCTTGACGTCCGAGAACGTCCGCCGGCCCCGACCGTCCTCATGATCCAGATCGTCGCGGTACTCGTCCTCCATGCCCTCCATCGGCAGGGCCCATTCCCCGGCGCCCACGCGGGTCAGCGTGCCGTCCTCACTGCATTCGGGATCATGCTCCCAGAATGCGGTGTGGGTCCAGCCGTCACGTCGGGCGATGAGCGCCACTGTCCGTCGGCCCAGCATCCGGGTCAGGTCCACGGCCCATGGCTCCCGATATTGGATGAGCGCGGACGGCATGACGTTCATGGCGGCGATCATGCACCGGTACGACACGAGCAGCGTGGCGGCCAGGACCCGGTCGTGCTCGTCCGCGAGCTCGTTGCGGTTCTCGATCTGCCACCGCCACTGGTTCGCGGCCCGTTTGCGGTCCTCCAACGCTTCGAGGAACATGGCCTCGACACGCTCCTCGTTCTCCTCGGCCGCACGCCTGCGCCTGATGGTCCGGATCCGGTCCTTGCACCCTCGATGGCTCTTCAGCCATGCCCCGTTCACCTTGCTGCGCTCCGTCACGGGCCTGCCGCAGGCCTCGCACACGGGCGGTTTTTCACTGTCATCCATGCCCATCCCACGCGGATTCCCATACGGTTTGTCGCGATATCGGGCGAAAACCCATCTAAACACGTCACACGACCTATGAACGACGCCGTTCCCGGTGATATGGACTGGGTTTTGTTCCTGATTTCCCCCAGATAAGGAATGATGGAATTATGAGTACGAGATATGCCAAGGAGTTCAGGGACCGGGCCGTCAGGCTGTTGGCCGAGTCCCGGGAGAATTACGCGTCGGAGACGAAGGCGTTGCAGGGCGTGGCGAAGGATCTGGGTGTGGCGGCGGAATCATTGCGCCGCTGGCAGGCCAAGGCTGATACGGCAGGCACGGCGGGTCCCGAGGAGTCCGGCGAGCTCAGGCGGCTGCGTCGGGAGAATGCGCAGCTGCGTCGGGCGAACGAGATCCTGTCGAGCGCGTCGGCTTTTTTCGCCTCACGGCTCGACCCGACACGACGTTGATGGTCGAGTACGATCGACACTCATCGCCACCGGTTCGGGGTCGGGCCGATCCGCACGGTCCCGCGGGC
>NZ_JHAL01000004.1 GCF_000738005.1 Bifidobacterium crudilactis
TCGGCACCCAATACATCAGTGCCCTGTACGGCACGCACCTGACACAAGCAGGCATCCTCGCATCCACCGGCAGCGTGGGCGACTCCTACGACAACGCGCTGGCCGAAACCGTCAACGGCGCGTACAAGGACGAACTGATCCGCCGATCCAAGCCATTCGGGTCCGTGCACGCGTTGGAACAGGCCACGTTCCCATGGGTCTCCTGGTGGAACAACCAACGTCTCCATGAAAGCCTCGGCTACCGGACACCATGCGAAGTCGAAACCCTGTATCATCAACAACAGGCGATATCAATCGCCCCAAAAACCAACAAAACAGCGTGAACAAAAACCAGTCCACTTCATAATCCGACAACGCCTAAGGAACCTCAAGTTCCTAATAATGGGAATAAGGTAACACCAAAGGATTTCACTCAAGGTAAAATGCACGATAAAACAAGTAGATTACCTCAAACAGGTGATGGATCATCAATGGGTATGATGTTAATTGGACTAGTGACGTTATTGCTAAGCTTAGGTTTAGTAGTTATAAGTAGATTTACTATTTGATCATGATTGAATGATCGTAAGCACTCCACAACGAACCGGGTTGAATCTTAACCATTGATGGTATCTCAGATCCCTGGGTTCAAACAAAAATAGCGGGCGACCAACGCAGTTTTCTGCGTTGGTCGCCCGCTTTGGTTTCTCTATTAAACACGACACGTGGCCTGAATTTCTGGAGCCCCCGGTAAATAAGCCTCAATATCTGGCGTGTTACGTTGCGTGTAAACCGTTAGTAATGGTTAAAAAATACTTAAAGACGTGCAGTTTATTTAATTTTTCCATTTGTACAATACCAAACCAGATCGTATTAGCCTTTGCGCCTGCCGTTGGTTTTGTGAACAGACTTATTCTTTCGCACCAGCGTGGTAGAGTGGATCTGTTGCTCATCGTGGTTATTGTGTAAAGGTGGATCACAATGCTCAAAGATCTGGTAAACCCGGTCCTTTAGATTAAGGGCATTGTTAATCACATTGCGTAATAATTTTAACGGTGATTTCTTGATTGTTTCCTCGATTAACTAGTCGGCTTTGTGTTTCTAAAGCGTTAGCTTTTCACAACCGGGGTCTTAAAAAGATCATTCAAGGCTTCAGACATTGTTGGATGAGTATAGATCATGTCGCGTAATCTTTCGTAAGGTAATTTGGCCTTCATTGCCAATGCAATTAGATTGATGGTTTCATGAGCCTCAGCGGCATACAATGTTGCCCCTAAAATAAGGTGTGTTTTTTGATCAACGATTACCTTATAAAGCCCGCGTTGATCCTCCAAGACACGGGCCTTTGGAATCGCCTTGACTGATAGCTTGAAGGTTTGTAAAACATAACCTGCACTCTTAGCTTGACGTTCATTTAAGCCGACGTTAGCCAGTGGTGGATTTAGGAACGAAGCAGTCGGTATCACCATTCGATCGGCCGTTGAGCGATCCCCCTTATCAAACAATTGATCTACAATAATACGAAAATCATCCAATGAGACATAAGTGAACATAGGACCGCCATTAACGTCGCCCAAAGCCCAAACGTTTTGTACTGTGGTCCTTAAATGATCATCGACCTGAATAGCACCACGACTGGTTAAAGCAATATCGGTATTTTCTAGCCCTAAACTATTTATATTAGGTCGTCGACCGACTGCAACCAATACCGCATCAAATTTCGCAGTGTTGGTTTGATCACCTTGTTGATAATATAATGTAACCTTCTCACCATTATCTTTTACTTGAGTTAGTTGAGTCGCCGGTTTAATCTCGATCCCTGCGTCAGTCAGATCTGCTACGACCTCGGTCGCAATATCAGGATCTTCGCGCTCTAACAATCTGGTATGTTGGTCGAAAATCGTTACATGCGTACCAAAGGAATTAAACATTCCAGCAAATTCAAGGCCAATATAACCGCCACCAATAATTGCTAGTCGTTTCGGTTGTTTCTCCAATTCCATAGCTTCTTTAGACGTAAAAATCCGCTGACTAAATTCTAACCCTGGGATTGATGGCCAATTTGGAACTGCTCCAGTATTAATAAAGATACGTTCACCTCTCACCTTCTTAGTCGTTCCATCACTCATTACGACTGCCAAAACATAATTGTCGATAAAACGGGCTGACCCATCCCAAACCGTTGCTAGTGGCTCATCAGCCACCATGTGATAGTTTTTGTTTCGCAACTGTCTAGTCATCTCACCACGCTTATTAACTGCTGTAGTGAAGTCCACGCCACGTTGGCCATTAAAAATTAAATTTTTAGATGGTAGGCAGCCAACATTGATGCAAGTTCCTCCGTACATTTGTTTAGACCGTTCGATCAGAAGCACGGTCTCATCATGCTGCGCCAAGTACTTAGCTAATGTCTTACCCGCCTTACCAAATCCAATAATAATATTTTTAAATTTATCCATTGTTTTACCCGCCTTTTACTAGTCATTTGTTATTGCACTTATTATAAGTAAGCAAAGCGTCAAAAGCAGTTTATATGCTCAACTACCTATTTATCTGACTTGACTTTATAGTCATCATTTCACCATCTTATTTGTCTTTTACCACAGTTGAAGTGGACTGGTTTTTGTTCACGCTGTTTTGTTGGTTTTTGGGGCGATTGATATCGCCTGTTGTTGATGATACAGGGTTTCGACTTCGCATGGTGTCCGGTAGCCGAGGCTTTCATGGAGACGTTGGTTGTTCCACCAGGAGACCCATGGGAACGTGGCCTGTTCCAACGCGTGCACGGACCCGAATGGCTTGGATCGGCGGATCAGTTCGTCCTTGTACGCGCCGTTGACGGTTTCGGCCAGCGCGTTGTCGTAGGAGTCGCCCACGCTGCCGGTGGATGCGAGGATGCCTGCTTGTGTCAGGTGCGTGCCGTACAGGGCACTGATGTATTGGGTGCCATGATTACTGTGGTGGATCAGGCCTGTGGTCCGCCCGTGCCGGGCTGTCCAGCTGATGGACCGGTCCAACGCGACC
>NZ_JHAL01000005.1 GCF_000738005.1 Bifidobacterium crudilactis
ATTGATATCGCCTGTTGTTGATGATACAGGGTTTCGACTTCGCATGGTGTCCGGTAGCCGAGGCTTCATGGAGACGTTGGTTGTTCCACCAGGAGACCCATGGGAACGTGGCCTGTTCCAACGCGTGCACGGACCCGAATGGCTTGGATCGGCGGATCAGTTCGTCCTTGTACGCGCCGTTGACGGTTTCGGCCAGCGCGTTGTCGTAGGAGTCGCCCACGCTGCCGGTGGATGCGAGGATGCCTGCTTGTGTCAGGTGCGTGCCGTACAGGGCACTGATGTATTGGGTGCCATGATCACTGTGGTGGATCAGGCCTGTGGTCCGCCCGTGCCGGGCTGTCCAGCTGATGGACCGGTCCAACGCGACCAGGGGCAGCGTCCTGGTGTGCTGGCTCGCGGCGACGGCCCAGCCCACGATCCTTCCGGCGTACGCGTCGGTGACGAACGCCACATACGCGAACGAGCCGGACGCGAGTCGTGACGATGGTGATGTCGGCCACGTGCAAGCGTCCAGGAGCCTCGGTGGTGAACTGCCTGTTCACCAGGTCCGGCCTGCCGCCCGTGCCTCTGGCGGGTCGCGTGGTGATCGGGTTCCGTCCCCGACGCACCCCCTGGATCGTGAGGGAGCGCATGACGTGCAGCACCTGGTCACGCCCGATCCCACGCCATCCCCGGCGGATCAGCCGACGATGGACTTTCCGATACCCGTACACCGCCATGAACCGGTGCGCGTGGATCACCATGATGTCACGGGCCGGCGTCTCGTGACGAGCACGCATCCTGCTGGCGGCACGGGCTTTGACCTGCCGGTATGCTCTGGCGGTGAGAAACCCGCCAGCCAGCGCAGCCCGCGGGACCGTGCGGATCGGCCCGACCCCGAACCGGTGGCGATGAGTGTCGATGTACTCGACCATCAACGTCGTGTCGGGTCGAGCCGTGAGGCGAAAAAAGCCGACGCGCTCGACAGGATCTCGTTCGCCCGACGCAGCTGCGCATTCTCCCGACGCAGCCGCCTGAGCTCGCCGGACTCCTCGGGACCCGCCGTGCCTGCCGTATCAGCCTTGGCCTGCCAGCGGCGCAATGATTCCGCCGCCACACCCAGATCCTTCGCCACGCCCTGCAACGCCTTCGTCTCCGACGCGTAATTCTCCCGGGACTCGGCCAACAGCCTGACGGCCCGGTCCCTGAACTCCTTGGCATATCTCGTACTCATAATTCCATCATTCCTTATCTGGGGGAAATCAGGAACAAAACCCAGTCCATATCAGGTTACTGTGAGAAAATCCTGTACACCAGATGCTGCTATTGATGCCCAGAAGGACTGTTTACCAAGATCGGCCGGGCTCAACGACTTGTTCAAGAATTTCATACTGTAGGATTTACCCGCAGCATTCAGTGATTTCATCGCTGTCTCCACGAATGTGCGTAATGCTGCACCATGTTTTTCGCTTCGTTTGCTGGTCAGGGTGAGGTCGGTTTGCTGCTGTACCAGTTCTCGATTCTCCTGTTGCAGGACGCTGATATTCCGGGAGACTAGTCGGCGGTAATCCACGTACAGGCCGTCCATATCGCTTTCCCCGGTCTTCATCAGCTCGAACTGGCGGATGCGCGTGTTCTTGTAAAGCATCATCGCAAAGATCTGATCGGCCTCGTATTTCACATCGACCCCGTCACCGGCGTTGAGGCGATCATGGAAGACGATGAATTCGTTGCAGACGTTCTTCAGCAAACGCATATCAGTCACATAGCGTCCTGCGACATCGGCAATCCACGGCGACACACGAGATTCGGACCTCTCCAAGAGTTTGAGAATCAGACTGCCGGCGGTCGTGTGCGAAATGAACGGCACGACCGGAATCACGATGTCGAAGAACTTGGTCCTATTCGCACGGATTGATTCGGCCTTTTCCGTCCCCTCTGCTTCTGGAATGTTCTTTGCTTCTGTACCCTCTTTCGCTCCAGACGGTTTGGCCTTGGGCAATGATGCTTCATCAAATACGCTGTCCTTGAGGGCATAGATGAAACGAATGGGTTTTCTCAGACGTTTCCTCGGACTATTCAGCAGTAAGTTCAGCGCCCTTAGCGTCTCGAAAATGTGGAAGTCATCGAACCGGTCCAGGTCCTCGAAAATCACTAGGGTGCGACGAGAACGCTCGAAGAAATAAACGATTTCATCAAGGTACTGGTCGAAGAAGGAAACAGACTCTTCATCAAGGGTCACAGTCGCGGGACCAGCGGATAATTGCCGCAGGTGAACCCTGCCACGTGACAGTTCGATGAGGACCAGTGCCGACACCACGCCCACCAAGAGCAAAACCATCATGTTCGCGACCGGATTCCAATCTATCTTGAAAGTTGACGATACCGCACTTCCTATTTTTCCAAACCAGCCGGTAATGAACATGATGCCAAGAAATACCACTCCGCAATATGCTGCAATAATCGCTTCACGCAATCGACTCGGTTTGCCAATACGTCTGAACCGGGACTGTGGCATGTCTTTCGGTTCAGCACTGTAGAGCAGTTGTTTCACGATTTCCTGTTGAATGAGGTTTGTCTTTGTGGTGGACTGCTTGGGAACTGAATCATCTATCTGGCTCTTATCCACGAGAGTGAGTGTTAGCAGCGATACTTGTACGACATCCCCCTCATGCTCATCTGCAAAACGGGATAATATGCTGCTCTTGCCCACCCCGTAGCCGCCGGACAAAGCGATGTTGTGGATGTTTGTGTTCTTCAAACAGTCATTCAGTGCCTCAACATACGGTGAGTGATGACTCTCCTGATACCTCGGAGTCAATGGGCGAAGTTCCCATTCCCCGATGAATTCATCGTCCTGCTCTATAGTGTCCACGTCGCCCCGCCGCTCTTCCATTTTCCCAACAGACATACAGCTTCAGCAATCATACGTGGCGGGACAGTACAACATCCTGCCCTCCAAATCCCTCCGAACCGTTCGCCGGGAGCACGCTCTCCAGCATCCACCCAGCGACTTTCAAACGGTCTCGCCTTGTCTTCATTGACGTGGTAAATAATGTGGTAAAAAGAGATAAGGAATCAATTCCCCCAGCAATAACAATGCCTTTCAAACATTAATTCCGACTCCGGCTAGCTCCACGGTTATGCAATGGTCACTCCAATCGGAGTGACCATTTGTCACTAAGCGATCTTTGTGGGGTTATACTGACGGTTTAGGTTCGTTGGTGCCTCGCTCGTGCTGTGACTCAAGCGTTTTGACAGACTCTTCCTGGGTTGATGCCCAGGTGTCCAGAATTGTCAGGCTGTCCGCACTGGCTGACCCTGGCGCTGCCGTATATGTCACTATGGAAATATCGGGATTACCTGGCAGCGCGAAATCATTGTACTCAAGATCAAGTCGTCCTATAAAGGGGTGATTAATCAGCTTTCGTCCACGTGAATGTCGCTGCACATTATGCTTGGCCCAACGTTTGGCAAAATCCTGGCTGCAAGCACTTAGCGAGCCGATGAGTTCGGTCAAAGCTCTGTCAGCCGGGTCATGCCCAGCTGCCGAGCGCAATGCGGCAACAATGAGATCGCGGGAGGCGTCGGTGTCTTCGTAGAATGATTCTGAACGCGGATCCAGAAACGCGTATCGAGCGAAATTCGGAACGTGGTTCGGACTGGATGCGATCAAATCGCTGTATAGCGCGCGCCCCATCCTGTTCGCGGCCAGCATATCAAGCCGCTCGTTCTGCACCACCGCCGGAACGCTCATCGAATCAAGAACCTGCTGGACTGAATCATTGATTGGGTTCGCTCGCTGGTGGTGTGGTGCACGAACCCGTCCGGTCGGTGTCACATTGCGCGCTAAATCCCGCAAATGGGCATACTCGTCATCGTTGAGTCGCAAAACCCCCGCAATTGCTTCCAACACGCTATCGGAAGCGCTTCCCAATTTCCCGCGCTCCAAGCGCGTGTAGTATTCGACACTGACCCCAGCCAGCATCGCGACCTCTTCACGGCGCAATCCCGGAACTCTGCGTCTGCCGCCGACATATGGCAGACCCGCCTGTTCGGGTGTGATCCTGGCACGCCTGTCCATAAGGAAGCTTCGAATTTCCTGTTCAATCTGCATCACTAAATTCTATGCCTTCATCTGGCGCATTGGGGGGTACCGTCAGTGACCGTTTGCACTCATCGCACACTCGCGTTCCCAATTATGCTTGGGCTTGTATCGGATACCGAATAGAAAATCGGGTCTCAAGCTTCGGTTGAATATGGGAAATGCGGCTGGGAATATCGGCATATACCAACAGACACAGATCCGGCTCAGTTCCGGAAGAAGGGAAAGACATCATGATTACGGATAAAGTCGTGGCTATCACCGGTGCATCAAGCGGCATCGGCGCCCAGACAGCATTGCTGCTCGCCCGCAAGGGTGCGAAAGTCATGCTTAGTGCGCGACGCGAAGACAGATTACAGGAACTTGTGGAATCAATCACGCGGAAGGGCGGACAGGCCGCGTACCAGATCGTCGATGTGACGAAACCCGAAGACAATCACCGACTGGTACAGACGACAATCGACGCTTTCGGCCGTCTTGACGTCATGTTCCTGAATGCAGGTCTGATGCCCACCGCACCATTGTCCGCGCTCAAAACGGACGAGTGGGATCGCACGATCGACGTCAACATCAAAGGTGTGCTCAACGGCATAGCAGCGGCTTTGCCGGTATTTACGGCACAGAAGTCGGGGCATTTCATCGCCACCAGCTCGGTCGCGGGGCTTAAAGCATATCCAGGGGGCGCCGTGTATGGTGCCACCAAGTGGGCCTTACGCGATCTCATGGAAGTGCTGCGCATGGAGTGCGCCCAGGAGAACAGCCACATCAGAACCGCGACAATATACCCAGCCGCAATCAGAACGGAGCTGCTCAATACGATCAGCGATGAACAATCTGCCGCGGCCATGAAACAGACTTACGACGCATACCAGATCGATGCGGATCGCGTCGCCAATGTCGTCGCATTCGCCATCGATCAGCCAGAGGACACCAACGTCAACGAATTCACGATAGGGCCCACCGACCAACCCTGGTGATGGGCCCTCAGCATAGCAGCAGTTTCCAGACCAAGAACACTTGACACGACGCCCAAGAACGTTCCTGTCTCTCCAGGCCTGACCCACATCAATCCATAGGACGAGCAGCACTGCTCCCATCCCCAATGTAAACATCAAAGGAAAGCACTTAACATGCCCATGAAAGTACTGATTCTCGGCGCGAATGGCGCCACCGCACGTCTGGTCACCGAACGATTACTGAACGAGACCGATAACGACCTGGTCCTGTTCCTGCGTCATGCCGACCGATTGAGCCAATACGCTCATCAGGAACGCATAACTCTCGTCGAAGGCGACGCCCAGAACATCTCGACGTTGAAGACCGCCATGAAAGATGTCGATATCGTGTATTCAAATCTCGGCGGGACCGATCTGGCAGATTCGACCCGGGCCGTGCTCACGGCGATGAAGGCGACCAGTCGGACCAGGCTCCTATTCTACAGCGCTCTTGGCGCACTGCATGAGGTGCCCGGAGCCTTCGGAGAATGGAACGAGCAAGCGATCAAGGACTATCTACCTGGATTCCGCGAATCAGACTCACTCATCAGTCACACCCCGGAGATCACCACCACGCAGTTCCGCCCGGCGTGGCTCACTGACAACGATGAGGTCAACTATGAGACCACCGCTCGTAATGAACCCTTTAAAGGCACTGAGGTCTCACGTAAAAGCGTTGCAGATTTCGTTGTCAGACTGATCAAGAATCCAACACTCTACGCTAATGACAGCATCGGCCTTGACAAGCCGGGAACCGATGGTGACAAACCTGCGTGGTTATAGACCCTATCGCAAGACGAATGACAAGAAGCAAGGAAAGGGAGCTTGAATTGTGGCACGGCACATCACGATAACCGTCAACGGCACGGAATATACCGCCGATCTCGTTGAGACGAAGGCCACGGAGGATCTGCTCGCCATGCTACCGATGACTCTGACCTTGCGTAGGTTCGGGCTCAATGAGCAGATCGCCGAATTGCCGGGGAAACTTGATACCAGTGATTCCCCAGCTGGGACCGCCGCTGAAGTTGGCGATATCGACTTGTATGCCCCTTGGGGAAATTTCGCCATGTTCTATCGTGCCATTCCCTATAGCGAAGGCCTGGTGAAACTCGGACACATCAGGGGTGATTCGAGCGCTTGGAAGCGCTACGGCGAAGGCACACACGCGACCTTCGCAGCTCGGTGACCATACTCCGGATAAGAGAATCAGCGTGACCACCTTTTTGTGAATCTATTCAAGAAAGACGAACATCTCATGACAGACAGACCGATTCGACTGAAATTCAACGGACGCACGGTTCCTGCCGTCCTCTATGACAATCCAGCGGCCAATTCCCTGTACACGCAACTTCCTGCGACCTTGCTCTTCAGTGATTACGGACGCCAGGAGGTCAACGCCAGGATTCCGCGCAAACTCACCATGAAGGGCATGCCGGAAGGTTGCGATCCCGAAATCGGAGATATCGGATACAACGTGGCCGGTGTCGTCGTTCTGCATTATTCGAAGATTGGGTATTTCAAGGGAACAGCGGTATTGGGTCATATAGATGCCGATGTATCCATATTCCAAGGATGGGACAAGCCTGTTGAAGTCAGCATAGACCCGGTCGCGTGAATACGGCACACATGTCACCATACGCAAAGAGTGAGTTGCGTGAACCGGATCCGCAGCGGGGCGAACATAGCAGGTCTTGCGCTCAGCGACAGGGAAAGTCCTTTCGTGGATACATTGCCGCGTCGCTTTCTCTTATTGCGGTTTTTGCCGCCTCAGGCGCTCCTTATCCACTGTATGAGCGGTACAGGATTGAGGAGGGGCTGTCGACCGGCGATTTATCATGGGCCACCGTCAGCTATCTCTTCGCCGTGTTGGCGACATTGCTGGTTTTCGGACAGATATCAGACTATCTGGGACGTAAACCGGTTACGCTGGCGGCACTGGTACTCGCTGCATTGGGATCAGCGGTCTTGCTGCACCTGAATGGCATGATGGTACTTATCCTGGGAAGAGTACTCCAAGGAGCGGCATGTGGACTAGCTGCATCCGCGACACAGGCCTATGTCTTGGACACCGCTCCTCGACACCCGACGTGGCTGGGAGCCGCCACCGCGACTAATGTTTCTCAGATTGGCATCGTGCTGGGCACTCTGGGAGGCGGGTTCCTGGCCTGGTCGTCTCCGTCTCCTGAGCAGGCCCCGATGCTGGCCTCTATTATGCTGACGGTCTTGGCATTGCTGTTAGTGATTGCAGCGGATCATGACCCAGTCGGCAGACGGTCCGGCGCTATGACCTCGCTGCGACCGGTTGTGGCCATACCTCAAGCCGCACGGCCGCTGATTGTGGCTTCAGCAGGTGTATTCATTTCCACATGGGCCTTGACCGGTTTTTACCAATCATTCGCACCGACGATATCAGCTACTTATCTGGGTACCAGGAACCCTGTCATGGCTGCCTTGGTTATAGCATCGGTTGTAGGGCCACAACCGTTCGGCGCTGCGGTCAGCGGTCGTATACCCGTCCGCAAGGCACAGGTATACGGAAGCGTCACCTTCGCGTTCGCCGTATCGGCTATTGCATTTGGTCTGTATCGGCATTCCGCGCCGCTTGTCATTGGCAGCGGACTGATAGCAGGGCTCTCCCAAGGGGTCGGATATACCGCTTCAGTACGCATGCTGCTCGATAAGGTTACGGGCGACCAGCATGCTGGACTGATGTCGGCAATTTCCATGATTTCATATATCGGATCGGCGGTCCCCAGTTTTATCGCCGGTCAGCTCAGTCTTGTGATGTCCTTGCAAACCATAGCAACCGGGTATGTTGGCCTGGCTGCCGCAGGAGCACTACTGATCATAGGCATACGTCATCGAACTACGTAGTCCTGCGGTCAGATGACGTGAGTCCGGCAATGGTTCTTCGGCAATCAGCATCGATTGCCGTAATACTGCGTGCCGGGATTGATTACCTGTGAGCATATGCTGTGAGCGACACAGGTCGTCGGGAGCCCACGCGAAATCGTTCAGTCTCCACTCCGGTATCTCGCCTCAGTTGTACGGAATATGGCTGCACGACATGGTCCCCTGGTTCGGGTGTGCACGTCCCGAGCCGAGTGAAGCACACCCCAAGCTGCAGGGAAAGGGTGCGCTCCCCTTCCCTGCCTGGTTCACTCACCACGCATATGATTGCGGTGCTTGGCCCGGTCCGGGCCAGATCGAGTCGAGTTTGGCGAGCGAGTCCGCATCAAGAGTGATCTCCATAGCCTGTACCGAGCTTTCGATCTGTTCCACGGTACGGGCTCCAGCGATGACGGTGGAGACTACCGGCTGTGCGAGCAACCAGGCATACGCCACTGCCGCAGGCGTGTGCCCTAGCTGGCTGCACAGTTCTTCGAAGGAAGAGATTTGGGCAGCATGACGCTCACGATCACCTAGAGTTCTCTGCGTATTACGTCTCAGGCCTTTTGAGCCTGCCGCCGGCCCAGCCAACAATCCCGACATCAGTGGGCTCCAGGGGATCAGCCCCATACCGAAATGCTGCAGCGCGGGGATCAACTCCTGCTCGATTGCACGATTCGCGAGATTGTAGAGACTTTGTTCCGACACCAAACCCAGCAGATTGCGCTTGTCGGCTGCCGCCTGCGCCACCGCCACATCCCACCCCGCGAAGTTGCTTGAACCGACATACGTAATCTTGCCTTCTGCGATCAATTGGGTCATCGCCTGCCAGATCTCCTCAAACGGAGTAGAGCGGTCGATATGATGCATCTGATATACATCGATATGGTCGGTCTGCAAGCGCTTCAGACTTGCCTCGCAGGCACGCTTGATGTGATACGCCGATAGATGGCGGTCGTTGGGGCCATAGCCCATAGGCTGGTAGACCTTGGTCGCCAGCACAATGTCATCACGGTGTCCGGACTTCTTGAGCCACCGTCCCACGATTTCCTCGGATATTCCGTACCCCTTCTCCATATCCGGGCGCTGTGGTCCGCCATACACGTCAGCGGAATCAAAGAAGTTGACTCCTAATTCCACAGCTCTATCCATGACTCTGTCAGCTTCATCTTCAGCCGTTGCGTCACCGAAATTCATTGTGCCTAGTCCGATACCGCTCACCAGCAGTCCCGAACGCCCCAAATGACGATATTGCATATTATGAGATCCTTTCGTATCCACCACTCGCCTCGACATCACACCACGACGGGTGAAAACAGCTTCCCTGTGCTCAAATAACGGGAAAGAACCAAAACAGCACTACCCCGTTCCCTGTGACACTAATTTCATAATATGCAGGCGGAACAAAGCCAAACAGGCACTGACAGGGACCGTTTCTCAGCCATATGGAATCAATCAATGCCCTAATCTGGTGAGGCGGCATTGTCGCGTAAAGCAGCTCTGGATGCCCCGGATCAGCCAGCAGCAAGACATCATCCGTCAAGCGCTGCGAACCGCAGCGCACACGAATCAGTCGAATCCGTCACTTGAACCTGAACACATGCGAGGAAGAACATGAGAATGTCACACCTGAAAGCACGCGCATTTGCCGGGGTCGTGATATCCGCGGTTCTGTGTCTCACTGGGTGCACGTCAACTAGGGACGCGGAACCGTCAGGAGCTTCTCAATCTCATCCTGGTTCCTCGACTCTGCCGACGGGACCCTCTTCACCTGTCTCTGTTCCTACGAATAGTTCAACAGAGGATCCCGGTGTGGATGTTGCCGGAACCGTCGTCCGGTTCGCTGCCCGCGACGTGTCTGTCAACGTGACCATAGTGGACGATAACGCCACAACCCGTGATTTTCTTTCGATGCTACCGATGACACTGTCCTTCGAGGATTACAACGGCATGGAGAAAATCACCTACCCGCCGCGTGGCTTTACCACGACAGGGAACACAGGCATGAAGCCCGAGGTGGGCGACCTGTTCTCGTTCATCCCGTGGAGCAATCTCGGTTTCTTCTATGAAACGGGATCGCTGGGATTTAGCGACAAGCTCGTTCGCATCGGAAAGACCGACGATATCGAAGGAATCATGAAGCTCGATGGACAGCAGGTCACGATATCAGCCGTCGGCAAGTGAGCACGTCACCAGGACTCAATGCAAACACAACCCCCATTACATGGGGTATCGGATATCTCAAGCATGGCACACCACCATGTTGGCTATAGAAAGCAGAACAATGCAGCACTCGCTCAAATCCAAGAAGACGGCAGGGGTGGCGTTCTCGACGCTACTCATGTTGCTGACGATCTTCGGCCCTGTCTCCATGGACCTATATCTGCCAGTGCTCCCCGCCCTGACCGAGGACATGCATACAACCACATCGTCGGCCCAGTTCACACTCACCGCATGCCTGATCGGACTAGCGCTGGGGCAGATAATCACCGGACCGCTCTCCGATCGCTACGGCCGACGCATGCCGGTCCTCATCGGCGTCGTCGCCTATAGCGCAGCTTCGCTGCTATGCGCTTTCAGCCCGAACATCATAACCCTGGTGATCGCGCGGCTCGTGCAAGGCCTTGCGGGCGCGGCCGGCATCGTCATCGCACAGGCCGCGGGACGCGATGTCTATGAGGGTGGGGCGCTGATCCGTTACTATGGTCGGCTCACCGTATTGGGAGGCCTAGCCGCTGTGGTGGGTCCGGTTATCGGAGGGCAGCTCGCACGAATCACCGACTGGCACGGCATCTTCATCTTCCTGTCGATCGTAGGTGTAGTCATGCTGGCCGCCACGCTACTCATCTTCGGGGAAACCCTGCCAGCAGGACGCCGCACTGACGGGGGTATGGCGCAGATCAGCAAGGATTTCCGCACGCTGTTGTCGAATAGGCTGTTCACCGGCTCAGTGCTAATCGCAGGACTTACATACGCCGCACTGTTTGCCTATCTTTCTGGGGCCACATACATTCTGCAAGAGACCTTTGGGCTTTCTCCACAGGCATATTCCATAGCATTCGGTACAAACTCTGCCGGATTCATGGTGTTCGGATATCTGGGAGGCGTAGCGGCTGAACACTGGTCGGAACAAGGCAGTCTTACCGTCGGCATCGCGATGACCGCTATCGGTTCGCTGGGGTTGCTGTTCACCGGTCTCTTCTCGCTACCACTTCCCGTTGTGATCGCCTCCCTGTTCACTCTTGCCTCCGGAGTCGCCTTCGCGGCGCCTGCGACGACCTCGCTGTCGATGGCCGACTACCCCGATCTAGCGGGAACGGCATCTTCTATCCTCGGCTGTGCACGCTTCGGCTTCGGTGGCTTCGCCGCACCATTGGTCGGACTCGGCGGATCTCAGGCGGTCTTACCGCTTGGCATCGTCACCGTTGGCGCCACGGCACTCGCGTTCCTCGCACAGATTATGCTCGTGCAGCGTGCGGGTCGCGAATGGTCCTTATAAGAGTCATTGGTCCAGGAGGAGCCTGCAGGCTCCTCCGTACATGAGCTTGATCTCAGCGACAAACCTCAGTGTCGACATCACACCGGCGGCTGATCGATGCTTTCGTGCACTACGGTGAATGAGCTTTCGTGCTGCTGGTAGCGGCTTGCGGCCCATGAGCCCAGGATCTGCATGCGCTGTGCAGAGCGTGAACCGGGCTGAGGCGTATAGATCGTCACGGTCAAGCTGGGATTGGATTCCATGGTCATACCCTCGTAGGCCAGGCACATCTCCCCGACTGTGGCGTGGTTGAAGCTTTTGCATCCCGAGCCGTGATGACGCACGTTGCCAGCCGCCCATCGTGTGCGGAATTGTTCGCTGCGAACGCTTAGCTCTCCGATCAGGTCGTGCAATCCGGTGTCGTGAGGATTGCGTCCGGCCTCGGAGCGCAGCATTGCCACGGTATCGTCGGCGATCCGGTTCCAGTTCGGGTAGAAGTCATACGCACGGTCATCCAAGAACGTGTGCCGGGCCAGGTTTGCACCTTTCCCTGGCACAGTGAACACCTCGTCGTAGAGCGCCCTGGCCAGCAGGTTCGTGGCCAGCAGATCCATGCGCCCATTGCGGACGAATGCCGGCCCCGCGGTGACCGAGTCCAGGACCCATTGCAGACCTCGTGTCGGGGCCCATGCCTTCTGCATCTTGCCGTGTCGAACGAGGGCGTGCGCTGTGCCTGCGTTGGATAGATCGAACAGGTATTCTCGTTCGGCGTCGTCAAGCATGAGAGCTCGTGCGAGAGCGTCGAGCACCTGCGCGGAGGCACCTGACAGTGCACCGCGTTCAAGCTTGGTATAGTACTCGACGCTGATGCCGGCCAGCTCGGCCACTTCGATGCGACGGAGTCCCTTGACCCTCCGGTTTCTGCCTTTCGGCAGACCAACTTGCTCGGGAGTCACACGCGCACGTCGAGAAACGAGGAAGGCCCGAGCTTCGTTGCGGTTATTGCCTGTAACGTCCGACCCATGTGCCGGCAGGCCCGAGGTCTGAGCCGCATTGAGTGTCATGCGCTCAGTCGTTGCGTTTTCTTCTGCCAAGGCAATGCTCGCTTTCCTGTGGCATTCACAGCGTCAGTAGGACTTTGGTGGCACGACGCTCGTCCATGGCCTTGTAGGCTTCGTCTGCCTTGTCAAGTGGCAGGGTCAGGTCAAACACCTTGCCGGGGTTGATGCTACGATTGCCGATCAGCTCGATGAACTGCGGCAGGAAGCGGCGCACTGGAGCTCCTCCGCCTGCCAGGTGGATGCCCGCGTTGAACAGGTCCATGCCGTTGATGTTCTGGTCGTGTGAGACACCCACGAAGCCGACATGTCCACCGGGTCGCGTGGAGTTGATGGCCTGCATCATCGACTGCTGGGTTCCGACCGCCTCGATGACGCCATGGGCTCCGTATCCGTTCGTCATGTCCTTGATGGCGGCCACGCCTTCGTCTCCGCGAAGTTCAACGATATCAGTGGCGCCGAAGTCGCGGGCGAGCGCCTGCCGGTCGCTATGACGGCTCATCGCGATAATGCGTTCGGCGCCCAACTGCTTGGCTCCAAGCACTCCGCACAGGCCCACGGCCCCGTCTCCGACCACGGCCACGGTCTTACCCGGTGCCGCCTGGGCTGATACTGCGGCGAACCATCCGGTACCGAGCACGTCGGAGGCGGCCAGCAGTGAGGGAATCAGTTCGGGATCGGGCATGCCCGGGGTTGCGACGAGTGTACCGTCGGCCAGTGGGATACGCGCATATTCGGCTTGTGTGCCGATGGTGCCCATCAGGGTGCGATGCGGACAGTAGGATTGATAGCCGGCCCGGCATATCTCGCATGTGTTGTCCGAGGTCCAGAACGATCCGACGACGAAATCGCCGATCTTGATGGTCTTCACCTCACTGCCGACATCCTCGACCACGCCTACATACTCATGCCCCATGACCTGGTGACTGACAGGTTCCAAGCCGCGATACGGCCATAGGTCGGAGCCGCACACGCAGGCCGCGGCAACGCGGATGATCGCATCCGTTGGCTCCTTGAGGACCGGATCGGGGCGCTCTTCGACACGCACATCCCCCGGGGCTTCCATAATCACACCACGCATAATGCCTATCTCCTTGCCGCACTCGCTTTCAACGCTCGAATCGCTTTCTTCGATGCCGTCGTGCAGGGACTTCGAATCTCCTCAATACAGCGTAAGCATGATTTCGAACCCTGAGGGAGCTACTGTCAGGGCCAGTATCGTAAATCGAAAAAACGACAAGCAATACGCTTTATGTTCAGCACGAATCAGTTTGGCTGTACTGATTCGTGTGATCACCTGAGACAGCTGCGATGCGATAACCGGAGAATTGCAACCACAACAGGATTGATTCCCAATGGGAAGACGGAAAGGCAGCCATGCGCCCCTGGAGATAGGGGTATTGGAAGAGACTCCTTCAACAGAGCGAATCTGCCTATCGTTGTGTAGGTAATACCGTGAAGCGGTAACGGAATGCCGTCGCAAAAGGAACAAGCCCATGGATGGAAAGCGCATCTCACAAGCTCAGGATCAACTGCGGCGTGCACTGATGAGAGACTCTACCGAGCGTCTAGTCCCCGCACACGGTACAGCGATTGCATTCCATGGATGGGACGGCTTACAAAGGACGGTTACCGAACACTACCGGTCGATTCTTAACGCATCTCGTCAGTTAAGACCCGATGCAATACCGTCATCATCGCCGCCCATCTTGTTCAACACGATTGTTCAATGAGTACAGGAGTATATGTATGTCTACATTTGTCATTATCGGAGCGGGATCCGGCTTGGGCATTGCCGCGGCACGACGCTTCGGTCGCGAGGGCTTCGATGTCGCGCTCATCTCCCGGGTACAGGATCATGTCTCTCAGCTCGCTTCGGAACTGACCAAGGAAGGCATCACCGCAGGGGGCTTCGCTGCCGATGTGCTGGATCGGGAGTCCCTCGGTGCGGCTTTGGACGAGGTTGCACGCGAACTAGGTCCCATCGAGGTGTTGCAGTACAGTCCGGTTCCCCAGCGGGAGTTCCTGCGCCCGGTTCTGGAGACAGACGTCGCCGACCTCGGTGCCGCCATGGAGTTCTCGACACTGGGACTTGCCACTGTCATACCCCATGTGCTGCCGGGAATGAGGCGGTTGGGCCATGGGACAATTCTCTTGGTCAATGGTTCCAGTGCCGCACGGCCTAACGGCACAGTCGCTGGAACCTCGGTCGCCTTCGCTGCGGAATCGGCCTACGGACGCATGCTCCACGAAGCCTTAGCCGTCGAGAACATCCATGTCGGCCAGATGATCGTTCCCGGTGCCATCGGCGGAGGTGATCCTCTCTACGATCCCGCTGCTTTGGCAGACAGACTGTGGACAGCGCACGCTTCGCAGGGCGACTTCCGGACCACGGTAGGAGCATAAGACCAACCAGAGCCGTCGATCACGCAAAGGCAACGCAAACAGCCGGGTGGTCGTTAATCACAGCACCAGCATTCAATTTGGGAACAACAGATACGAACAATACCGATAAGGACCAACACTCATGACATTGCATGAAGGCGGATATCGCTTCGACCTCGAACCAGAGGTCAGCAGGACCTCTGTACGCTACACGAACCGCTATGGCATCGCCATCGCCGGGGATCTATACTGTCGCAAAGACCTCGACGAATCGCAGAAGCATGCTGCAATAGTAATCGGCCCCCCGCATAGCGCAGTCAAAGAGCAGGCTCCTGGCGTGTACGCGAACCAGCTGGCCCAACGTGGCTTCGTGGCGCTGGCCTTCGACCCGTCATTCAACGGAGAAAGCGGCGGAGAACCTCGCCATGTCAGCTCACCAGAGATCTTCGCGGAGGACTTCAGCGCTGGAGTCGATTACTTGGGAACCCTACCCTATGTCAGCAGGAAACGGATAGGTGCGCTCGGCATCTGCGGGAGCGGCGGTTTCGCTTTGAGCGCCGCGCAGGTCGATGCCCGCATCAAGGCCGTCGTCACCTCGGCCATGTATGACATCAGCGGCGTGAACCGTGAAGGCTGGAAACATTCTGCTACCGACGCGGATCGCAAGCGCATGCTGGAATCGCTGTCCGAACAGCGTTGGACTGATGTGGACGCGGGCGCTCCTGAAGTCGTGCGAGCATTCCCGCCGGAGCCGACCGACACGATTCCCGAGGGATTGGACGCGATTACGGCCGAATTCTTCGAATATTACGGTACAGAACGCGGGCACCACCCGCACGCCATCGGTGGTTTCACCACGACGAGCGGATTGGCGCACATCAACTTCGGACCACTGCGCTGGGTAAACGACATCGCACCACGACCCATTCTGCTGATTACCGGCAGCAAGGCACATTCGCGTTACTTCAGCGAAGACGTGTATAAACAGGCGAAAGAACCCAGAGAGCTGATCGTGGTCCCCGGCGCGCGACATATCGATCTGTATGATCGCGTCGACCTGATCCCCTTCGATGAGATCGCCGCCTTCTACGGGAAGAACTTGACCTGAACGCCTTTTGCTCCCGTCAATTCCACGCATCGCACACGCCCAATAGTCATCACTCGTCAACGATTCAAGAAGGGTCCGTCATGGAAAACGCGAGAGCAATGCATCTTATCGCGTGCACGCTGGCGATCGCATTCCTTGCCGCCGGTTGTTCGCCGTCGTCGCCGGAATCCTCAGCTGACATCTCGCCGGGAGGCTCATCCTCTCCAACTATTTCGGACAAGACGTCATCCAGGTCGAGCAGATCATCGCAGGCAGCCGGGAGATTCAATATGGAGCATCGAAACGTCCGTCTCAACAGCGGATATGACATGCCTAGCATAGACATGGGAACCTACGCGCTCTCCGACAAGGAATGCTACGATTCCGTCAGCGCATTTCTCAAAACAGGGGGGCGTCTCATCGACACCGCCTACATGTATGGCAACGAAGCAAGCGTCGGCAGAGCCATACGCAATTCCGGCGTGCCACGCAACGAGATCTTCGTCATCACCAAAATCTACCCTTCGCAGTTCCGGAACGCGAAAGCGGCCATCGATGAAGCGATCGGCAAACTCGATATCGATTATATCGATATGATGCTGCTGCATCACCCCGGTAGTGGCGACGTGGATGCCTACCAAGTCATGGAGCAGGCCGTGCAAGACGGGAAGATACGTTCGCTTGGACTGTCCAACTGGTATGTCAAAGAACTCACGGAGTTCCTTCCGCAGGTCGACATCACTCCGGCACTCGTGCAGAACGAGATACACCCCTATTATCAGGAGAACGACGTCATCCCGTTCATCAAGGAGCATGGCATCGCCGTTCAGGGCTGGTACCCCTTCGGTGGACGCGGGCATACGGCTGAGCTGCTGGGAGATTCCACACTTGTCGCCATCGCCAAATCGCACGGGGTCACGCCTGCACAGGTGGTGCTGCGCTGGAATCTGCAGAAGGGCGTCGTGGCCATCCCCGGATCCAGCAATCCCGAACACATTCGTGAGAACCAGGATATCTTCGGATTCTCACTGACAGATAAGGAAATGAGTCGGATCAGACAGCTCGACCGGGACGAAAAACATGATTGGTACTAGATTTGATTCGAGGTGGTCTTGAATGGGCGAGATGGGGTCGACACAACATACGTCGACTCCATCTCGCCTTTCCGACGAACCACGTCCCGGAATTCATCGTTCTCATCAAAACCATCAGTGGAATGAGGGGGATCGGCAACCACTGCTTGCTCCGCGCGCTCCGGTTGACCGGTCAAGTCAACCAAAGACACCTTTTACTCAGGATAGGGTCGACATATCAATGACAAAACGGTATCGCACGTCCGAGGAGAGCACACGCTTCCAAGCCTCGTTGATCTGGTCGGCCGCAATGACCTCGACTTGCGGAGCGACCCCGTGCTCGGCACAGAAGTCGAGCATCTCCTGGGTTTCGGCAATCGACCCTGTCGCTGATCCTGCATAGGCACGTCGAGCCCCAAGCAACGACTGCACGTGAAGACTCATGGGCTTCGAGGGTGCACCAACATTCACCAGTGTCCCGTCCTGTGCAAGCATAGAGAGGTACCCGTCGACGTCAAGCTCAGCACTGACTGTGTTCACGATCAGATCGAAAGTGCCGGCGAGCTGATTGAAGGTTTCCGGGTCGCTGGTCGCGTAGTAATGACTCGCTCCGAAGCGCAACCCGTCATCCTTCTTCTTCAAGGTCCGTGAGAGCACGGTGACTTCGGCTCCCATCGCGGCCGCGAGTTTGACGCCCATATGCCCCAGTCCGCCAAGTCCCACTATTGCGACTTTCTTGCCCGGGCCGGCTCCCCAGTGCCGCAGTGGTGAGTATGTGGTGATCCCTGCGCACAGCAGCGGGGCCGCAGCTTCGAAGGGTATCTGTTTAGGCAGGCGCAGCACGAAATGCTCGTCGACCACGATATGAGTGGAGTAGCCGCCTTGGGTGATGGTGCCGTCGCGGTCGAGGGACCCATAAGTCTGAGTATTGCCCTTCAGACAGTATTGTTCAAGCCCTGCCTTGCAGTTCGTGCATTCACCGCACGAGTTCACCATAGTGCCCACACCGACTCGGTCACCAACCGCAAAACGCGTGACGTCTGATCCCGTTTCCTGCACGATGCCGGCGATTTCATGACCGACGGTCAACGGGAAGGGCACAGTACCCCAATCCCCATGCACAGTATGGATATCGGAATGGCACACCCCCGCCCAAACAATCTTGATCAGGACATCATGAGGCCCTGTTTCACGGCGTTCGATACTGCCACGAATCAGGGGATCAGTGCTTGAAGTCGCTCGTATTGCTGATACACGCATGGTCTGCTTCCTTTCTACAGCGCCCATGCCGCCCGATGCGGTCATGGAACCATCACCACGAATTGCACCACCACCCGGTAGCGCTGACGAGTCTCCGCTGAAACGGGTACCCATAGAGACTCCTAATGTCTCTTCCACTCCCTGATGCCACGGGCGAGTCGTCCAAGCCCATCATCAAGCGTGGCGCGCGGGCAAGCAAGGTTCATGCGCAGGAACCGATTGCCGTTGCCCCGGTACACTGCGCCCGCCGAGAGGATCAGGCCGGTCTCCTCACGCAAGAAGTCCGACAGCGCGACACTGTCATCACACACGGCACCACAATCAACCCACATCAAATAGGTGGCATTCGCTGCAACGGTGCGCAGCTCGGGAATGCTGCTGTCGATGAACGACCTGGCATGCTCGCGGTTGGCTTGCAGATATACGCGTAGCTCGTCCAGCCACGGCCCGCACCTGGTAAAGGCAGTGATCGTGGCGACTACCGCAAAATCGTTGGATTCTGCCACTTCGTCACGGTTCAGGCCCTTCACTACTCTCATGCGCAGCTCGTCGTCGGGTATGATGACGGCCGCACCCTGCAGCCCCGCGAGGTTGAAGGCTTTGGATGCGGATACGCAGGTGACGCTCTCCCGCGCACACGCATCGGACACGGAGGCGAACGGAGTATATGAAACTCCGGGTGCGGTCAGATCGCAGTGGATCTCGTCCGAAATCACCGTCACCCCATGCCGCTCGCAGATGTCCCCGACCGCTAGCAGCTCGTCCGCAGTCCAGATGGTTCCGGTCGGGTTGTGCGGATTGCAGAAGATCAGCAGCCGTATCTCAGGGTCGGACAACGTGCGCTCCAAGGAGTCGAGATCCAGATGGTACGCGCCGTTCACATAATCCAGATCGCAGGAGACCACCTCGCGACCACTGTTGAGAATGGAATTGAAGAAGATGTTGTAGACCGGCGCGACCACCGCGACCTTGCCATCAGGCTGACTCAGTGTACGTACACACGATGATAGTGCCGGCACCACGCCGGTGCAGAAGTCCACCCACTGCGGATCGACGTTCCAATCGTGCCGATCGCACCACCAGCGAGCCACAGCCTGCCTGAACTCGTCAGGGATGTCTGTATACCCGTAGACCCCATGTTTGGCACGGGCGACGATTGCCTCGGTAATATCGGGTGCAGCACGAAAATCCATATCCGCTACCCACATGGGCAGTTCACCTTGAGCCACATTCCACTTTGTTGAGTAGGTGCCCGAACGGTCCACCGGCTTGTTGAAATCATAAGTCATCTCATGTCCCTTTCGAGCTATGCTGCGACTGCGCTGTTCAAGCTAGTGTTGCTGGGTGATTATCGTGGTACGGGACGGGTCGATCCGGTTCGGTTCCATGATCAGCTCGTCGATGCTCTCGCACTGGATGCGCCCGGATGCGGGGTTCATCACCGAGTCGATGCTACCTTCAATTTCAGCATCCACCGTGGAGTACTCGAACGCCAACGTCGTGTTGATCAGACGGCACCCGCGCATCACAAGATTGTCGATGTAGCATAGGCCTTGCAGGCTTTCGATGGTGCAATTGATAAAGGTGAGATTCTTCGAGTTCCATCCGAGATATTCGCCGATGATCGTTGAATCACGCACGGTCACGTTCTCGCAGTTCCAGAACGCGTCCTTGGACAGCAGCGTCGAATCGCGTACCTCAATGTCATGGCCGCCATCGAAGGCGTAATTCCCGTTGAGGCGGAGACGCTCAGCTTTGACATTCCCCGAATTCATGCCGAAATAATCGCCGTTCACCTGTACGTCGCGCAAGGCCACACGCTCGCAAGTCCACAGCGACTCCTGGGCGTTGGGCATAGCAACATGATTGAGAGTGATATCAGAAGACCTGCGGAAGGTCTTCGGTGCAGCGATTAACGTATCGGTCATCGTGATACCGTGAGTGTACCAAATACCTGAACGAGCCGTATCCAGCAAATCTCCACCACACACCTCAGCCTGCTTCGTGTACCACAAAGGATACTTCCATTCAAAGGAAGTGTCACGCACGTTAACATCGTGACTCTCCTTGAGTGGCGACTCCCCGGCCTGGAATATGCTATGACTAATCTCAAGTCCTTCTTCGTGGAATAGAGCGCGCTCCCCAACCAAGACCTGCTGCGCCACCTGCTTCCGATGGCACTGAGACCGATGCCCCTTCGGTACACACTCACTCATGTACTCGTATTCCCCTCTCCCATTGCAGACTGCAGCGTCACATCCGCGTATCGAAAATGCGACAGCTTTCACACAGTTTCCGCGCATAATCCTATGCACCCCAACACCTGCAGGTCAATCAACAAGGGGGACCCTGACACAGCCTCTTTAGGCGTCCATCACATGTCAACCGCATTATCTATCACCATCGATGACTTCACCTTTCTTCCCCGAAAGGGCTCAAACTCCAACGGGAGCACACCTGGTTCTGAAGAGCATGCAGGCCGATTCACCAGAAACATCTCACCACTGTCGCGCCGGGCAGCTAAACCCCAAACCAATATCTTCAGAACCCCAGTCCACCACCAACGATATTGACCCGATCAGTGTATTGCCACATACGTCAATGAGTTCTCTTCCTTGAAGTGGTAAAAGATGGGGGTACATAATATGGCATCACCCTCGCATGCACTATTTTCAATAGTTTTTAGCCATCTTGTGTTCTCTCCCCAGCACTACAGTTGTTTAATGGTCAGTCCAATGTGACCGGCCTTTTGTTGCTGCTCCGGTGTTTTCACTTGTTTTCAGGGTTTCCCGCTCGATCCGTCTTGACGCACGGTGGTGTGTTTTCGCTTGTTCTTTCTTGTTCAGCGTGGTCATTCAAGTGGTAAAAGCAGCATGGTTCACCGTTGCAGCGAACCTGAATCCTGAAGATCTTGTAGTTCACCGGCACCAACAAGCCGCCAAGGACGCGCCAAACCGGGTCAGCGAGGCGAACGGGGCCGGTGATGACGATCCTGCTGTATGAACTCTTACGCGCGCGCCATCGCGTCAATAGCCGTATTGAATGCAGTTCACAAGTGCTTGCAGCTGCAACAAGTCTTCTTCTTGCGCCTTGATGAGCGTAAAGAGCAGTCACGTGATTCAGCAATCATTTTCATGCTGATCGTACTGGGTGAGGGTGTTGAGAGCCGGGCTCGTTGACGCTCGATTGTCGGGAATGGACAAATTGCCTCGCGTGGAGCGGATTCCAAAGGAGGGGAAACGCTTAGCCACAGATTCATAACGTCGTGGTCTGCCCGAACGATGGTGAGGAGGAGCTTACCACCATGGTATTGGGCATTACAGATCCAGCACGTGAGCACCCAGTGTCAGCGACCCGTTTGACATGGAAAGTAGGCCTTGCCTTAGCGTTGAGTATAATAATCGGAAATCACTTTTGAAATCGGGTTTGCGCATCTACTTGTCAGATGCGCAAACCACTAGGCCTTCACCGCGGCATGAACTTATATATCAGAGAAGATGGGATTCTTTGAGCAGCTCTTCCACCCAAGTGCCTTGAATCTTGTGCAATGCTTTGCTTTTCACAAGATCGGGTATCGGGAATTTGGTGGGGAGAGGGGCTTCGGTGAGGCTTTTCCTGTCACGCAGATAGAATGCGGCTTTCAGTAGCTCTCTGATGTCGTAAGCGGATCCGAATACCTCAGGTATGGCGCGTTCTATATCGAGGAATGTGTAGACTGCCTCCATTGCCGTACGCACGGAGTACTCGGTGGTGAATACCGTGTCTCTGGTGGGGGATTCAGCGAAATTGCCAATGAAGGCAAGGTTCTTTGATCCTTGAGGTATGACCGCCGGTCTATCGCCTGCCTTGCGCGGCATGAAGTAGCTCGTGATGAACGGCATGTATACAGGGTTGGTGTTGATGGAATCCTGTTTTGCGAGTTTCGGGATCAGCGCCTCTGGAACACCCAAGTGATAGAGCCACTCCTGCGTTATTTCCTCGCCGGTGCACTCGGTGATTTTCTTGTGCACGTAGTTGCCTTCAGTATCGGAATACAGGCCGTATATCCACACGGTGGTTTCATTAGGTCGTTGTTCTTTGAAATGCGGTTGACGATGCACGGCGAAACTCAGCAGCCAGTTGGAATCGGTGACGGTGATGATACCGCCAGTATTGATTTTGTTGTCATGCAGAGGCCTCTTTGTCAGACGCTCAATATAGGGATCAACTTCAGTGTTCTCTATGGTTGCCGTCGCTGAGATGAACCAGCTTCGTTGAGGCAGTCCCTTATAGAACACCTCAGGATGTCCGAACTCGGGTGACTGTTTAGCGAGGTTCTCCCAAAGCGTCCAGCTGCCTCCTGGCTCCTTGGTGATGGGAGCAGGAGTGTGATGGTCTCCGTAGGTCGTCGATTCGGTGATGGAACCGTTGGTGACGAAGACCAGATCATCTTCACCCAAGGACTGTTCCTGATCCTCGCCATTAACTGTGAGGATCAGTTTCTTGGCAACGATGCCGTCCCCACGAGACTCGACTGCAACATTACGAACAGTGGTGCCGTAACGAATGTCGACATGGTGTTCCTCAAGGTATGCGAGGAGGGGCTTAACCATGGAATCATACTGGTTGTAGCGGTTGAATTTGAGCGCGGTAAAATCGGGTAACCCATCGATATGATGAATGAACCGCATAAGATAGCGACGCATCTCGGCAAGCGAGTGCCACTTTTCAAATGCAAACATTGTCGCCCAGTAGTACCAGAAATTGCTGGCGAAAAAGTCCTCGGAGAAGAAGTCCTCGATGGTCTTATCACCGGTTTCGCTTTCGGACATCAGTATCAGTTTGACGATTTCCTTCTGCGCGTTATCCGTGAGTGTGAAATCACCGTCGGTGGGTTCGCGGTCACCACGGTCATGGATGAGACGACAGTTTGAAGAATTCGGGTCGTCTTTGTCCAGCCAGTAGTATTCATCAAGATACGAGGCTCCAGGAATTTCCAAGGATGGAATGGACCGGTACATGTCCCACAGGCATTCAAAATGGTTCTCCATTTCGCGACCACCTCGGGTGATGAACCCTATATCAGGTCGCTGAATGCCATCAAGTGAACCTCCTGCTAACGGCAGTTCCTCCAATAAATGGATGCGTTCCCCAGCAACCTGCCCGTCTCGGATGAGAAACACGGCGGCCGAAAGACCAGCCAGTCCGGTCCCGACAATATAAGCGGACACTGAGTCAGATCGAGCTGGTTTACGTGGGTGGACGAACGCTTCGTAATTACCACTTGAGTAATGCATGGTACTTCCTTTCGAAGGTAGTGACATATCTGGTGAATTGTGTTGCGGCACAACTGTTAGGAGACATCGCTTGCCGGGACGACGTTCAGCCAGGAGCCGTCTTCGTCGCTGGCGCGGTTTGCTGGTGTGCTCAGATTCGGCTCACTGTTACTGAGTGTGGCGTGACGTAAGGCGATGCTTTGAAAACCCTCGACAATAATCTGAATCTGCATGCGAAGACTCATCGAACCGGCACTCGCGAACCTGGTGGCTGGGTTCAAATCCGTCTCAGGTAAAGCAATATCGAAATGCAATGCAGCGAAGATTGCGCGGGCGGTCAGTCGTGTCAGCAAACTATGGGCATCGATATGCACTGCACCGCCAAGCACACCTGCGACCTCGCTTTCAAATCCTCTGACCAAATCAATTCCCGCACGTCTGTACCGGTCATTGGAATCGCCGAACAGTAGTTCCTTGTGATATCTGGCAAAGTTTCCAGCTTCAGGACTGTTCATGGCATTGGCTATGGGAAGAGAAAGGGCAATGATACGCTCACAGAGGTTGGCGTCCTCAGGAAGATCATTCTGAGTGTTCCTACCAGCTTGTATGGCCTGTTCAAGCGAAGAGTTGTACACCATGAGAAACAGCTCGGTTTTCGATGACGCGTGATAGAACAACGTTCCGATACCAATATCAGCCTTGTCGGCAATTTGTTGGACGGTAACTGCGTCATAACCCTTTTCCGAGAACAGTCTATGTGCAACCTCGAAAATCTTCGCACGTGTAGCCATGGCGTTACGCTCACGGCGGTTAATCTTCACCGCGATCTGTGGTCCCATGCGGCCTCCTCCAACGACAGTAATTAAAATGCATCGCAACGTTATCGAGTATACTCTATTTCGAACACACTCGAAAGATTGTAGTATTCTGCACGCTGTCCGCAGCACAAACTGCATCATCAAGGGTCCTTTGGCGGTACTTGTTTGCAATTGGTCAGCTCACACGAATGCGATCTTGATGCGCCGCTGCTCAATGCCACTTGAGATGACATTCTCGAGACGAATTGTGGAAACGCTTCAAGGCCACAAGGTGAGGTCTGTCTAGATTCCTTTGAGAATCCCTCTACGCGCACAACCAGCCTCTGGTCTTGACTTGAATCCCACCCTGGCTTTCAGCATCGCACCGCGCACTCAACCTCCGCTCGCATCTCCTTCGGACTGACATACACGGCGACACCTAGCATTGTTTCAACCGTTCACACCATGCGTAGGCCCCAGACAGACAATCTGGACATAACACAAAGTAACCAATACGAATATCTCCAACCCTATCTACCGGCGAAGTCCACGCATGCCGCACTTTGTGCTTTATCACAATCACTCTTCAAGTGCCCGTCGGCTGCTTTCCTCATACTCATATAGCCGTCGCATAAAGGAAATTCTTAAGTCGATAAGCGATCGTATGGCGCTCTTCCGACTCATACACAACTATCTCTATATAGCCGCGGACAAACACCGATCACCTCTCACCACTTGCAGAACCACCACCATCAACAGATGATCCCCGACCGCACAGAGTTCGACAAGTGCCCCCCTCAGCTCCACCTGAGGGGGAAGTGTCGAACTCTATGTTCAGCACTTTCCCCGTTTGTTTTGCTTTGGGGAGCTCGCCGAGGACGATCTCCTGTCCACCATCGAAGAACCACGATGCGATAGTCAGCCTCTTGCCCCCACGAAGATCTTGTCAATGCAGTAGTCGGATGGTTCTCCGAAATAGCGCCAAAGTGCAGGTTTTCAGCATCGTGTCACTTCGCAACAACGACTGTTGAGAATCGGGCATGCATGCTATTGCTATCGCACCGCTTACCAAGACAAATTTGGCAATGTTGAAATTCGGCGACTGGTTTCACATGAAGCCGTCCCTGCATCAACAAGCCCGAGTCCTTGTTACATGATGTCGTGCTCAATATCAGCATCAGGTCAAACAGTTACCGCCGTTCTCTTCATACGCGGCCTGCAGTATAACCGTCAGTTCTGGCAGACCCATGACGAAGCCATGGTCCGAGGCTTGAAAACAGATTTGGAAAATCCACAAGGGGCGTCGATCCAGATCATATACATTGCACTCAGACGACCATAATTGCCACGGATGTGGCGAGATCGTAGGCAAGATTCCGTGCACCTTCCAGGAAGCGAATCCTCTTTCCCGGAGAGTGTTGAGCGGTCATGAAACAATCAGGACCGTCACACTGTCACGTGTCATTTCGGAACCTGCCTCCGCCGTAAAAACAACCGGCACGTTAATCATGTGTGTTGCGGAACGCTTTCGGCGTGCATCCCATGACCTTATTAAATGTTTTAGCAAAGTAACCAGCTGATGAGAAGCCTGTGTTCTTTGCCACTGACGCCACTGGGAGTTCGGTGTCCCTGAGCAGTCCAGCTGCCGCATGGACTCTCATACTGACGGTATATTGCATTGGCGTCTGAGCGAGAGTGTGTCGGAAGATTGCCCCGCAGGTGCTGCGTCCCACGGCACCTGCACATGCTATATCGCTGAGCGTGATGTTTTCCATGTAATGATGTTGGATATAATCCGTCATTGCCCGCATTGCCGAGAGCGTCGTATCTTGATGCGTAGATGCCGGGTTATTCTGCGCACGGGGTTCCTCTCGTTCGACCAGATCCTTAATGATGGAGAAGAAGACGCTGAGCGCCGTAATGGCTAACGTCCTGTCGTCGGACGCTTGGAATAATCGATCGAGTTGGTGAACGATGTTTCGTCCGGTCGCATCCTCGGGCCTCAACAGGGCAAACGGGATGTCCTTGTTTTCGATAAGCGGCAGGATGAAGTGCCGATACACTTCAGGCGGTGCACCGACCCGTATCGGATGTATCAGTGCGCAATAGAAATCGCATTCCTCACCGTCATCGGAGAAACCGTAATGCAGCGCTCTGGAATTGATGAAGATGGCCTCGCCTTCATCGACGCGAACGATCTCTCCGTTCACGAAATACATCATGTGACCTTTGAGGACCCTGGTGAATTCCAGATCCATATGCCAGTGGCAGATTGCCCTCATCCTTGGGTACAGACTGAGGCGACCTTGCTGAAGGTACAGGAATGTGGTCGGATACCTGTACCGCACCGACTCGGACCCGTCAGGCCTCACCGTGATGGCACTGGGACAATTCAATGCCATCGCGGCATTGCGACGAGACTCTTCCATACTGCCTGCAAGTGTATGTTCATTCATACGGTTTAAGCGTAGATGAATTTGGTAAATATTACTATTTTCAGAGCAGTATTTGTCAATACTCTAGGGTTTTTTGGGCGTATCTATCATTACAGTGGTCGCGTGGATACACAATCAACACCTGAAACAGAAAAAGAACGCATGCTCTCCGGCGAGTTGTACATCGCCCAGGATCCTGAACTGGCACGAGATAACAGGCGCAAACGCCGATTGGTCTGGGCAATCAACACCTCCGCTTGGGATGCATCCGACGAACGCATGAAACTGTTCGATGAACTCTTCGGAGCTCTGGGCGAGAATGCCTGGCTGGAGCCGCCGTTCAACTGCGATTACGGTTCGAACATTGTTATCGGCAAGAACTTCTACGCCAACATGGATTGCATATTCCTAGATGTAGCACGCATCACCATAGGCGACAACGTTTTTTTCGGACCACGAGTGGGCCTGTACACCCCCTATCATCCGATAGACGCAACGGTTCGCAACGCACAGATGGAAGGCGCGCTGCCGATCACCATCGGGGACGATGTCTGGTTTGGAGGCAATGTAGTGGTGGGACCAGGCATCACCATCGGTTCCGATGTCGTTATCGGAGCCGGTTCTGTGGTGGTCAAGGACATTCCCCCGCATTCGGTGGCGGTTGGTAATCCCTGCCGCGTGATCCGCAGGATCTCCGACGAAGACCGGAGATATTGGATGGACAAAGCCAGGGCATACCGACGCAGCAAAAGCGGCGATGAGTAAGGACCCGCCGTCGCCGCCCCGGGGCCGGACCGAACTCCGGGATCGTAACGGTAGGCAGCCGACGCAATGGCACCTCTTTCTGAAATCGGTGCTGCCTTTGGCTGGACCGATAGCATTTCAGCAATTCATGCTCGCGCTGTCCTCATCCGTGGATTCATTGATGCTGGCAGGGACAGGTCAGGAGGAGCTTGCTGCGGTCGCGCTTGCCGCGCAATACCAATTCTTCTTCAGCCTTTTCCTCGCCGCCCTGACGTTGGGCATGAGTATCCTCGTAGCCCAATACTGGGGTGCAGGCAATACGCATGCCATCGAGTCGATTCTGTCGTGCGTCATGAGATACGCCGTGCTGTTGTCTCTCATATTCTGCGCGGTGCTCGCCACGATTCCCCGGACACTCATGCACCTAATGACCAACGATCCCATGCTGATCACGCTCGGCGCGCAGTACCTTCGGGTGTCCGCGGTGTCATACGTGTTCCTGGGAATATCCCAGATCTATCTGTGCCTGATGAAGAACACGGGATTCGTGGTCATGAGCACGGCGGTCAGCTCTGTCGGCGTGCTCATACACATCATTGTGAATGCAACGCTCATTTATGGCCACTTCGGATTCCCTGCTTTAGGCATCCTAGGCGCCGCCTTGTCATCAATCGTCTCTCGAGCGTTCGAATGTATCTGGCCTCTTTTGCATTCACTATGCGGAGGTCGAATCCGCGTGCAACCAACCCTGATGCTGCGAACGCAACGAGTGCTGGAACGTGATTACTGGAGATACTGCCTGCCGGTGCTCGGCAATGAAATCGTCTGGGGCGGCGGTTTCATGGTGTACACCGTCATCATGGGGCACCTCAATACCGACGCGATTGCCGCGAACTCCATCGCGAACATCGTCAAGGACCTCGTGGTCTGTTTCTGTTTGGGCTTGGGCAACGGAGGAGGTATCTACATCGGAAACCTGCTCGGTCAAAACAGGCTGTCGGATGCCAAGGAGACTGCCCGAAGACTCTGCCATCTAGCAATAGCGGTGGGTGCGCTCACCGGTGGTGTCATCCTGCTGTTACGCCCATTCATCCTGCACGCCACCAATCTCTCGCCGCGCGCCAACGAGTATCTATCGTGGATGCTCATCATCTGCTCGTATTACGTGGTCGGCAAATCCATCAACTCCACAACCGTCGCGGGCATCTTCCCCGCAGGAGGGGACGCACGCTTCGGACTGTTATGCGACAGTGTGACCATGTGGATCATCGTGATCCCACTCGGCATGATGGCGGCCTTCACCTGGAAGCTGCCGGTGCTATGGGTATATGCGCTGCTCAACGTCGACGAAATCATCAAACTGCCTGCAGTATTCGCCCACTACCGGCGATACGGTTGGCTGCACAACGTCACTCGGGCGACAACCGACTAATTCATCCGATGCCCCGCCAGGCATCGGCCACAATAATTACAGACCACGAAAGCAATGCGAAGGAGCGGATTGACATGAGAACCATGCGCGAACGGATCAACGAAGGGCTGCTGTTCACCGACAACTGCGAAGGCCTTCCCGAAGAGCGGACCGCCGCGAAGCGGCTGATGTACCAGTTCAACAACAGCGACCCCGACGATGTCGAGCAGCGTGCGGCGCTCATCGCCAGAATCTTCGGCATCAGCGCGCAGCAAGCCGCCACATTCTGGGTGGAACCACCGTTCTGCTTTGCGTACGGCACCCACATCAAGGTTGGCGGCGGCACATACATCAACGCGAGTTGCAATTTCATCGACGACGGAACGCTGACCATCGGCGACCATGTCATGTTCGGACCAAATGTCAACATCGCAACCGTCAGCCACCCCATCAACCCAGCCATGCGAGGATACATGTACGCAAGCCCCGTCACTATCGGCAACGACTGCTGGATAGGAGCCGGAGTGACGATCTGCCCAGGAGTGACCATAGGAGCCGGAACCACAATCGGCGCAGGAAGCGTAGTCACCAAAGACATCCCCGCAAACGTCGTAGCGGTCGGCAACCCATGCAGGACACTACGCGAGATTGGCCCTGACGACCTCAACAACTACAATCACGGTCACCCCTTCGACCCATCGGATCTGGACGAAGAACGACAGCTCCGGGACCGACCGTTCCAATCCGAAAGATAAGTGGTTTCTCAGCGGCCATACCACCTCCAACAAAGCAGAACCTGAATCATCCCAAACAGTCGACTTTGCTGGAGGACCTTCCGACAGGGCTTGCACTGCCAGATCAATGACCAGCCGCTATCCAAAACCCGAGCGAAGATCCGCAACCACAACGACCTTGTCAAAAAACCGACAGAGCGTAGGACCGGCCCTCACCACAGACGATGCAGGTGCCGCTAATGCGATCTGAAGAAAGTGCTTATAAAAAGAAAACACCAAACTCAATAATGAGCATTCCAAAGCGATAGATGTTGCCCGCGCGTTAACCAAAGCGATGCTGTCAAACCAAAAAGTCTCCAATCCCATACAGCCGCAGCCAACCGTTCTTGCAATTCTTAAGCCTCCCGCAACACCGTCACCATCAACAGGTGATTGACTGCACAAAGTTCGAATGCGCCCTGTGTCCTTCCTCTAAGGGGAAAGTGTCAGACTCCGCATTCTCCACTCCCCCTGTTTGCTTCGCACTCGTGCAGCACTTCCCTGACCCATGACCTGCCTGCCCGGCGAAAGCTTCGCTCAAGACTCGCGCTAACGGTGCATGTGAATGTGTTGCCCTGAGATGCTGGGATGCAGGGTACGGTACAGCCAGATGAGGTCGAGGAGAGTGACGGCGATGAGGATGAACAGCCACCAAGGGGTCCCGGGCACGTCGGGCGTATCCGAGGCGGCGGCGACGGACTGAGGCGGTGTGGGTGTCACACGTTCCCCGGTTACGAAAATCCTCTGGGTGTTGATGCCCAACGGCGTGCAGGTGACCAAGGTGACCAGGTCCTTGCCCTCGACGGCTCGCAGCGACTGCGTCTGGTCGGGATCGACCACCTTTATGTCGTTCACCCGGTAGGTCAGCGCCTGTCCGAACGTGGACACGGTGAACAAATCACCTTTGTTGACCTTGTCCAGATTGGTGAACATGGTGGCCTGCGCCAATCCTCGATGCCCCGTCAGGACGGCATGCGTGCCCTTGCCTCCCACAGGCAACGACGTTCCCTCGAGATGCCCGACTCCTCTGAGCAAGGTCTCATCCGAAGTGCCATGGTAGATAGGCAGATCGAGACTGATGCTGGGCATCTGGATGCGGGCCATCAGCCCTCGCCCTGCATCCAAGGCCTGTTCATACAGGGCATGCAGCCCCTCGCCCTGGCTGCTTCTAGGAACGTTTGAGTTCGCCTTGTAGAGCGCGTCGGAAGTCAGACGGCTGTTGTATTCACGGGCGAGCTCCAGAGCTTTCGCATTGGCAGCCGCATCGGATCGACCTGCCGGGACTCCGCCCGCCACCACAGCAGATTGGTTGTACTGCGACACCCACGATGCCGCCCACGGGTAGCACAGCACCAACGCCCCGGCCAGTACCAACACGGCAGCCATCACCGACAGCAAGCTATCACGACGAACACTCATGACGTGTACCTCCTCATGCAAATATGGACGGGTCCCGTACGTCATCACAGACGCACGGGACCCGAACTTCATGCACGCGGATGACGCGCAGATCACACCGTCTCAGGGGAAAATGTAGAGACGGTGAGATCTTGCGCACGGCGCGTGCCGGCTACCCGATGGGGAACCGGAACCGAACACGACCGCATTAACCAGGGCGCCGATGCCGCATGCACCGTCGACGCCCATGACTCACATCACTTCAAGGAACGACGACGTGCTACGAGCACACCGGCACCCGTCATCATCGCCAAACCTGCGAGAACCATAACCACCATTGCGGTCGAGCCCGTTTGCGGTAGACCCGGTACATGCTGCTTGGTGTTCTTGATGGTGACATCGACACCGGCGCTCTGCCCGGTCTTCACAGTGACGGCCGTCAGTGCCGCATCACCTTCAGGCAGGACGAACCCGGCTGGAGCCTTGACTTCCTTGACCACATAACAACGCTGGGTGGCATCGATCGGAGCGTTCTTGGAATCAGAGACGAACAGGCCGGCGACGGTGATTTTCCCACTGGCATCGGAGGTGAATGTGCTTTCCCCGTTTACGGTGACCGCATTGCCTGTGGTTGCGGTCGACGTGCATGAACCCGCGTAAGCGTCCTTTGCTGCGTATACCTCGAACTGCGCACCGGAAAGACCTGCATCGGCCTTATCGGCATCCACCTTGCTGATGACCAGATCGCCCCAGTTCTGATGCACTTCCGGAGAAACGGGAGGCGTCACCGGAGGATTGACTGGAGGGGTAACCGGAGGAACAGGAGGCTCGTTTGATACCTGAGTGTCTGCATACAGGCTGGCCCTGTTCGGGATGACGCCGTTGCCGAGGGAGTTCACGGTTCCTTTGAACGTCGTCACGACACTTTTGCCCGGGATGGTCTTCAGCCAAGCGAGGCCTTCTTTGGTGAAGGAAACGTCAACGGCCTGGCCAGTAACCGTCACGGTGTAGTAGGACTTATCAACCGCTTGTCCATCCACAGTCACCGACAGGTCGCTTACCGGAGTCAAACGCGAATCCAGGTCATCATGAATGATGTAGTACTTATAGTTGGCGTTATCCGCGATCTTCGGGACCAGTGTGGTGACCGGGAATTGGGCAACCGAACCGATTCCCAGACCTTGTTGCGACAGCACGGTCTTGTCCACGGTGGTGCTGCCGTTCTTTGGGTAGACGTTGACGTCATACAGCCAACCCTTGGTGTTGTCATTATCCGGGAAAGGAATCGTGACGATGAATGACTGGGCGATATCGACCACGGTGGAGGGACGGTTGGTCTCGACCACGACATAGGCGGCTACCGGAAGATTCCCGGCAGTGGCTTTGCCCTGGGCATCCGTGGTGACGGATTCGACCTTTACAAAACCGTACGTTTGGCCGTTCACGGCAATCGTGGTGGTGCCGGGTGTCACCGTCTGCGGAGCCTTGGCTTCGGACAGCCCGTTCCAGGAATCGGTATTGCCAAGGTCAAGACCGTCGATGCGGTAGACGGTGAATTCGACGTTAGCGATTCCTGGTGTATCGATGTCAGTTGATCCGTCGGGCTTGGCAGTGGCATCGGTACCGTTCTGATGCTCATGCTTGTGGATGATGATCGAACCGGTTTTCGACGTATCGATATTGCCGAACTCCGGCGTTGTGGTCGCGGCGTTCGCCACGACTCCGGTCATCCCCATCGCCAAAGCCCCAGCGAGGCCAACGGCGATTGAGAGAACCTTTTTGGTTCTGTCCCAACTCATATTTCTCTCCTTATTGGTTGAAAAATTCATACCGCAATAGCGGTAATGTCTTGTAGGTCCCCTGTTCAGGACAGCGGTGTGCGCCCTGAAACATTGGTATGTCTAGTGCCGAGCTCCTGATTGATGCCGTGCCTGTCTGCGAGTGGACAGCACATACCAACCGCCAAAGGCCGCGGCAAGAATCAGTAAGGCCACACCGATGATCATGAACATATCGGTGCTGGTTCCTCCGGTCATGGGCAGCCCTGGAACGTCCTGCTTGGCATTGACGGCAACACCAGACTGCGAATCGATGGCGCTGACATTCAGGTGAGCGGCATCGATCGTGAAGGTGTGCTTGGTGTCGTCCACCTTGTAGCCCGCGGGGGCTTCCTTCTCGACCAAGGTGAACTGTCCCCAAGGCAGGTTCCCAGCTGAGAAACGTCCTTGCTCATCGCCGGTGATGTCCTGCGTATGCCCATCCGGAAAGGTGAGCGTCCAGACCGAGCCTTGCAGGGGGTGACCGTCATCGGCGGTCTTGCTCCACGTGGCCGTACCCGTCAGCTGCTTGTTCACCAACTCGCAGCTTGTGGAACTACCCGGTGTGATGCCTGTGACATCGCCTGAGGTCCCGGTCAGCGGAACCGTCGTCGTGGTGCCGTCTGCTGCCGTCACCACACAGGAGCCCGAAGAGAATTCATACCCCTGCTGCTGAATCTCGGCCACCGATACCACCACGCTCTGCGAAACCTCACTGAAAGTGATGGGCCAGGCATCCGCGACCGATCCGTTCGCGGCGGTCTTCTTGGTTACGGTACCCAGCAAAGCGGTCCCGGCCGGCGATTTAGTCGACAATGAGGCGTTCATGGACCAGTCGACACCCGGGGATCGTTCTCCTGTGGTGCTGAGAATGGTTTTCCTCATCGTCAGCGACGCTCGGGGAACTGCTTTATTGCCGATAGCGCCGACTTCGATCGTCGTCGATGTGTTGACGACGACCTCATGCACCTGATCGCTGAGCTCATATCCAGCAGGCGCTGCAGTCTCCTTGAGGGAGTATGTGCCCCACACCAATCCGTTCACGAGGAATCTCCCTGCGGCCGGGTCTTTGTCGAGTCCGGTACAGGATGAAGCATCCGCCGCCACACAGTCTTCGACCTTGCGGGTCGAAGAGTCACCAGCAGTCGGTCCGGTCAGCTCCCACACAGAACCTGCGAGGACCTTAGCTGCGTCGGTGCTGTCGACCTTTGACCACGAGATACCGCCGTCTTTCTTCGCAGTATTGGTAACGGTACAGGTTATTGCCGCACCCTTCCCCGCAGCCGGAGGGATGGTCACCGAACCAGATACTCCATTGCCCCGAGAAGTCACGGAACCATCGTTCTCATTGACGCATTGCCAACTCGCCTGATAGGCATCCGTAGACGAGGAGGATCCCGGTGCCATCGATTCTCCGAAGCTGTAGCTCTGTCCGGCGACGGCCACAATCGGTCCGACCTGCGCCTGTTGTATACCCGTGCTCTGACCTGAAGTCACCACACTGGAGATTTCACCGGAGCTTTGGGATGCCGACAGCCTGAACTGGTCGGTGGTCGCAGCTCGGCCACCGGGCAGGTTCTTTTTGACCGTAAGCGTCGACGGGGAGTTGCAACTGGCCAAATCGGTGCTGCTCCCCAACGAAGAGGTCAGAGTGTTGCCGATCTGTTGCCATGTCGTCGGGTTGTAGTGCGCTAATTGGCTACCATTACCGAGATAGATGGTGCCGTCTGCATCAAAAGCGATGCCATTGACGTTTCGCAGGGATATGGTCCCGGACGTCGATTTCTGGGCGTTAATCTCGCGCCCGCCGTTGTGTGCGTTTTCGGACGATTTCAATTCGCTGGCGGAGACTGTGTAGATACTTGTCGTATCACCGCTTCTGACCACATACAGATTGCCGGCAGAGTCGAAAGCCATATCCCCGTTGCTACGGCCGCTGGTCTCGCCCGTATTGAAGTACCCGAGATTCAGATAGGACCCAGTGGATACCGAATACTCGTACAACTGAAAAACTATGGAACCGCCGATTGTCTGGAACCCTCCGAAGAGATAGTTCCCATTGGCCAGGTTCACTGCACCAGTGACAAGCGCCCCTGAAAGACCGGTGTTATAGCGACTGTTCGGTACCTCACTCCATTGTCCGGAACCGGCAGTGTACTGAAGAAGTGTAGAAATGTTGCTGGCGCCGGAACCAGTGCGCACATAGGCATAGGCAACAGCGCCTTCGCTGCCGATGCCCAGACCATTAACGTCAGAATATGATGAACCCCAAGCGGGCAGGTTGCTCACGGAGCCGTTGTATTCCTTTAACGAGCCATTGCTCTGTTGAGAGTAGACATAGCCCGGAGCACATGTGAACGCACTATCTGCAGCGGCTACGGCCGGGCGCGTGGCCAGACCGAGAACCAGAAATAGCACTGCACACATCAAGAGGGCAAGGAATACC
>NZ_JHAL01000006.1 GCF_000738005.1 Bifidobacterium crudilactis
CTCCATGTAGAACACATGGTTGATAGGCCGGATGTGGAAGCCCCGTARGGGTGGAGCTGACCGGTACTAACAGTCGAAAGGCAATCATACTTCATTCAACCCTTGGGTTGGATGGATACCGTAAGTCCTTCTAGCAATGACTGTCAACAAGGAGCACTTGTTGATTCATGACAACGATATACATCGCGTCCACCATCCGGTTCCCAAGCGGCCACATCCCATTCCCGGCACGTCCGGGAGTGATAATCAAAGATTTGCGGTGACCATAGCCTAGGGGAAACGCCCAGCTCCATTCCGAACCTGGAAGCTAAGACCTAGCACGGCGATGGTACTGCACTCGTTAGGGTGTGGGAGAGTAGCACGTTGCCGCTATACACGTACAGAACCCCGAGTAGGCACCACCTACCCGGGGTTCACTCATACCCCACACGGGTTATAGGTCATAAAGTGTGTCTCGGGGTTAGTTGGTTTGGTTTGGGTATCGGGTGGTGGTGTGGAATTCGTTCCAGTTGATGCCGGTGCCGTACCTGTTAGGGATGCCGTAGTTTTCGTAGGCTCCTTGTGGGCTTGACTGCCAGGCTTTCCTGTAGAGGTCTTCGATGTGTTGGTCGGTGATGCTGTTAACGGCGAGCCATGCGGCGGGTTGCGGGCGTTCGCTGTGTTGGTGGCACCACCAACAGATGGCTTTGATCCTGCGGATGAGGCGTAGTCCTCGGTGGTGGCGCATCATGTCGCGCAGTCGCGCGTTCCATGATTCGATCAGGTTGTTCGTGGCCGGTATCGGGGTATCCCGGGTGAGCTCATGATCGAGGAAGGTGAACAGGTGGTTCTCTTTGATGCGCTTGCGGATCATGCGTCGGGCTTTGACGAGCCGCTGGTGGGTGTCCTCGATACTGCCGTCCGCATATTGGCTGTGTTCGTCAAGGAACTCGTGGAAGTCCTGTTCCCACTGGTTGTACGCCACCAGCCATGCGGCGGCATCATCTCGGGTTGTCACACGGCTGAGGCCGATAGCGAGCTTGCGTAACTGTTTGCCGGCATCCAAGCGTGGTCTCGTCCCGGTGAGCTCGCTGATTTTCATGCACACGTGGAACAGGCAGCGCTGCACCCGCGTATCAGGCCACACGGTTTTCAATGCTTTCAGGAGTCCGCCGCCACCGTCGCATACCACCACGTCGGGCGGGGCGATACGAGCCATCAAGTTCATCCACCCGGCCGAGGTTTCCCTACGTGCTACATACCAGCCGATCACATGAGCGTCAGCGATGGCGATCAGTACGACCGCCTGCCGGTGCAGATGAATACCGTCCACATGCACCACATGGTGAATCTCATCAACCAACGGCACTGGAGGCCACAACTCCCAGCACCATCGGGTATGACGCCTGAACGTACGTGGGTCCGCACCGGTCTCGGCCTGTGTGTGTTTGGAGAACAACCAGTCAAGAAACATTATGAGACTACTGCCATCACGCTGGTGTTTCACCGTTCTGGACACCCCGCATTCAGGTGAGGGACATCGCCAACGGGTCGTGCCCGCGCTCGTGGTGCCGTTACGTTTCATCACACGATTACAGGAAGGACATGAGGGTCTGGTCATCACCCCATGAAAGCAACAAACACAAACCACTCCCAGCCCTACTCATATAAGGGATACAAGCCGATATCAGACACACTTTATGACCGAGTGCGCAATCAACCCAACCAAACACAAACCACTCTCAGCCCTACTCCCACAACGGATATAAGCCAAAAACAGACACACTTTATGACCTATAACCCCCCCCCACACACCCAACCACGGCATATCGGCTCTTCGCACTGTTGTGTGCCTGGGCCGACTAGTTCGATACCTGTATCAACATGACGGCTTTTCGGGCATTGTTTTCAGATTCCTGTCCTTTTGATGCAGATATCATCTCAGCGTCCGCAGCGAACAATGATACTCAGCGCAGCTGTGCCTCGAAGCACACTGTTTTATTGTCGACTTGTCCTCTTCTATACTCTTTCGTTGTTCGCAGAGAAGCGAACATAATGTATGTTATCGGCTATTCCGGTATTGCGATTACCTCGGCCTTTCACACGGAATACACTAGGCGTCCCGTTTGCTTCATGGAAGTCCCATAGAACACACTTACAAGCTTCTCTGTAGATGAAACTTGCAATCTCTTACTATTTCAATACTATTGTGTGACACTAGATAAACGGCGTAAGACGAGAGTAAAGGTTGGTAGCGCCATGGCGACTATTACTGTACGAGTGGACGATGAGACCAAACTGAAGGCCTCCGATATCGCAGAGGACTTCGGCTTCGATCTTTCATCTGTCACCAGGGCGTTCTATCGCCAGATGGTGCGGGAACGTCGCATTCCGTTGAACCTCAGCTATGAACCCATCCCCAATGAGCAGACTCTCGCCGCTATTCGTGAGGCGGAGGAGATAACGCAAAGCGGACGTCAGCGCTTCAAGAACGCTGACGAGATGTTTGATTCTTTGGGAATCTGACCATGCTCGTTCCCGAATACACCTCAGGCTTTGAGCGCGACGTGAAACGAATGACCAGGAAACATATGGACACCGAGGGCTTACGTCGTGTAATTCGTCTGGTACTTGCTGACAACGAAGAGTCTCGCGATGAGCTACGGCGCAGACATCGTGCCCATAGGCTCACTGGCGACTGGAGTGGAGTGCTCGAGTGCCACATCGACAACAGTCTCGATAGTCTGCTGATATGGCGTACATCCAGTGGCACTGCTGTCTTCCTGCGTGTAGGCAGCCATGACGAACTATTTCGTTAGAATCCGTGGGCAGTGGTGTCGGCATCCACAACAGCCCAGATAGAGTGAACCTACAACACGCCGAAGGGAAGGAATATTCGAGGAATTTTGGCAACTTCAAGAGGTATGCAAAGCAAACAGCGGCAGAAAACAGCAATTTCGACACGCCGAGATAACGGCTGTATTGCAACGTTTGTCAGAATCCAGCGAGGGATGATTTGCACAGGTAGGGCATCTCGTGTAAATTAATCCCTTGCTGCCCGACAGCGAGAAGAAATCCTCGGGATTGCTTCAAGAGGTCTGGTGTGGTGGTGGTTTGAGAACTCAAGAGCGTATTTGTACTACTTTTTATAGTCTTTTTTAATTGCCAGTTCGGTATGAGCTTCATTTTTTGGTGGAGTGCTTTGATTAGCTTAATGAGTACCGAGATTTTTGTGTGGTTC